>NZ_JBEAJA010000066.1:0-46251 GCF_040064755.1 Klebsiella sp. GB_Kp056
CGGCCTTCCGGGAACGTCTCAGCGATGTTGAGGCCTTCAACACAGGCAGTTTCAGCAAGGCTGGTGAATAAATGAACGACGAGCCGCACGGCCCCCAGGTCGGGTAAGCGAAGCGCCACCGACAAAACGACGGCTTCTCCGCTGACCTCACTTCATCCGGTGTTCCCCGTTGAGCAGCGCTTCGCGATCGAAAAAGCGCTGGATCACACCCTCCGCCATAAACGCCGCCCGATCGGACATATGGGCGATGACATCGGCATCGTGGCTGACCAGCAGATAGGTCATGCCGTGCTCCTGTTTCAGGCTATTAAGCAAATTGAGGATTTCCGCCTGCACCGACATATCCAGCGCCGAGGTCGGCTCATCCAGCAGCAGGATCTGCGGACGCAGCAGCAGGGCACGGGCAATGGCCACGCGCTGCCGTTGACCGCCGGAGAGCTGGTGCGGATAGCGGCGTGCGGCGTCGGCGGCCAGACCCACCTGCTCAAGGGCGGTGGTCACCCGCGGGGCAACGTCGCGGATGCCGTGGATCTGCAGCGGCTCCGCCAGGGTGCGCCACAGGGTGTGGTTGGGATGCAGCGAAGCATACGGATCCTGAAATACCATCTGCACATTGCGTCGCAGCTCGCCCTGAAAGCGGGCGCCCGGCGCGATGGCCTGGCCCAGCAGCGCCATGCTGCCGCGCCATTCGCGCTGTAATCCGGCGAGCACGCGCAAAATCGTCGATTTGCCGCAGCCCGAGGCGCCGATCAGGCTGAAGGTTTCCCCGGCGTCGACACGGAAACTGGCGGCGGAAACCGCCGTCTTCGCGCCGAATGTTACCTGTAAATCCTGAAGATTAACGATCGCCATGGGGCGTCTCCGTAAAGTCCTGGGTTCTGTCGAGGGTCGGCAGCATCTGGCCGTAAGTGTGCGCATTCGGCCGGCAGGTCCACAGGGTGCGGGTATAAGGGTGCGTCGCGGTCGGCAGCGCCCGCGCCGGCATCTCATCGACCTGTCTCCCCTGGTACATCACCAGCACGCGATCGCAATGCGCGGCCACCAGCGGTAGATCGTGGCTGATCAGTAACATGGCCATCTGCCGCTGCGCGCACTGCTCCACCAGCAGCTCGAGGATCTGGTTGCGCAGGCGGGCGTCAAGGGCCGAGGTCGGCTCGTCGGCTATCAGCACCCTCGGGTTATTGAGCAGCGCGAGGGCGATCATCACCCGCTGCCCCATCCCGCCGGAGAGCTCGCCGGGATAGCGGCTGAGGACCGGGAGATCCAGACCGACGGCGGCGATGGCGTCTTTGACCGCCTCGGCGCGAGCGCGGCGGCTGAGACGCTGATGCAGGGTTAACGCCTCCTCCAGCTGCGTCTGAATGGACTGCACCGGATTCAGCGCATAGCGCGGATCCTGCAGCACCATGGCGATATCGTTGCCGCGCAGTTCGCGCCAGCCGCGGGCGCTGAGGGTCAGCACATCGCGCCCCAGCACCTCCAGCCGTTCGGCGCTCACCACCCCGGGCTTGCGCACCAGGCCCATCAGCGCCCGGGCGGTCATCGATTTGCCGGAGCCGGATTCCCCCACCAGCGCCAGCCGCTCGTTGCCGAGGGTGAAGCTGACGTTGTCCACCACCCGGGCGGTGGGGTAGTCGACGGCGAGTCCCTGGACGGTCAGTCGGATGTCAGTCATGTTGCGGCTCCAGAATATCGCGCAGGCCATCGCCCAGCAGGTTAAACGCCAGGCTGGCGAGCAGGATCGCCGCGCCGGGGATGGCGGCGATCCACCACTGATCGAAAATCACCTGCATCCCGTCGGCAATCATCGCTCCCCACTCCGCCATCGGCGGGCGGGCGCCCAGGCCGAGAAAGCCGAGCCCGGCGGCGGCGAGGATAATGCCCGCCAGATCGAGCGCCAGCCGGACAATCGCCGACGGCAGACACAGCGGCATAATATGGCCGACCAGCAGCCGCCAGCCGCGGATGCCCAGCATCTCCGCCGCGGCGAGGTAATCGCTATGGCGCAGGCGCTGAATTTCGCTGCGCGCCTGCCGGGCGTAGGCCGGCCAGGTAGTCAGGGCTAACGCCAGCGCGCCGTTGACCAGCCCCGGGCCGAGCATCGCCACGAACGCGAAGGCGAGGATCAGCCGCGGCATCGACATCACCACGTCGGTAAAGCGCATCAGTATCCGCTCCAGCCACCCGCCATAGTAGCCGGAGAGAATACCCACCAGCAGACCGACGGGCAGGGTAATGGCGGTCACCAGCGCGACCAGACCCAGCGCTGGACGGGCGCCGTAGAGCAGGCGCGACAGCAGATCGCGGCCGTAGCTGTCGGTGCCGAGCCAGTGCCCCGCGCCCGGGCCCTGCAGACGGGCGGCGGCATCCTGCCAGTTGGGATCGTGCGGCGCCAGCCACGGGGCGAACAGCGCGGTCAGCACCAGCAGGATCACCAGGGTCAGGCCGCAGAAGGCGGCGGGTGAGCGGCGCAGACGGCGTAAGAACAGATAAGTCGGCATCAGCGCACCCTCGGGTCGGTTAACCGCACCAGCAGGTCGGTCAGGTTATTGATCAGCACAAAACTCACGCCGATCAGCAGCGTGCCGCCCATGATCGCCGTGGTATCTCCGGCGAACAGCGCGGTGGTGAGGTAGCGGCCGATCCCCGGCCATGAGAAGACGGTTTCGGTGAGCACCGCCCCTTCGAGCATTGAGGTCCAGGCGAGGGCGGTCACCGTCAGCAGGGTGCCGCGGATATTGGGCAGAACGTGACGCAGCAGAATCGTCATCTCACCGGCCCCTTTGGCCCGCGCCAGCAGAATGTACTCTTTGTTCATTTCACTGAGACAGGCGGAGCGGGTCAGACGGGTGATGCTCGCCAGCGAGTAATAGGCCAGAACCAGCCCCGGCAGCAGCAGATGGCCGATAGCATTTTTGAAAGCCGCTGTATCGCCGGAGAGCCAGGTGTCGATCAGCGCAAAACCGCTGCGCGGCTCGACGGTGTACTGATAAATATCGTCGAGACGACCCGGGCCCGGCGCCCACTGCAGCCGGGCGTAGAACAGGGCCAGCATCAGCAGGCCGAGCCAGAATATCGGCACCGAGTTGCCCAACAGGGTAAAGGTGCGCACCGCCAGATCCCACGGCGAACCGGCGTAACGGGCGCACAGCACCCCGGCGACGATGCCCAGTACCGCGCCGACGATCAGCGCCAGGGTCGCCAGCTCAAGGGTCGCCGGGAAGACCGCCAGCAGATCGTGGAGCACCGGCTGGCCGGTGGCGCTGGCGATACCGAGATCGCCATGGGCCAGGTTGACCAGGTAGTGCCAGAACTGCACCGGCAGCGGCTGGTCGAGACCCAGCTGATGGCGAACCTGATCATAGGTCGACTGGCTGGCATGGTCGCCGACGATCTGCAGTACGCGGTCGACCGGCGACAGCGCGGAGAGCGAGAAGGTGACCAGCAGTAGCCCGAACAGCGTCAGCAGCAGGGTCAACAGCCCCTGCAGCAGGCGGGTAAGATGAGTGGAAAACGATGGCATGGAAAATGGAAATTCTTGGTATATCAACATGGTTCCCGGCGGCGCGACGTCCACCGGGTCCGGGTGGATAAACGGTCATCCGGGCAGGGCGAGACCGCCGTGCCCGGTAACATAACCCGCTTACTTGGTCACGTTATCGTACCAGACCATGTCGGCGTTCAGCCCCTGCTGATAGCCCTTCACGTTATCGCGCACCACGATCTGGTTTTTCCCCTGGTCAATAAAGACGTATGGCGAATGCTGCAGCAGGGTTTCCTGCATCGTTTTGTACAGGTCGAGGCGTTTCGCCGGGTCCGGCTCCGCCACCGCGGCGAGGGTGGCTTTATTCAGCTCAGGGATCTGCCAGCCGTTGAGCCCGGCCACGGTGCTGGATTTACCATCGTTCCACGCGAAGGCGCTGGCGTTGGAATGGGCATCAAAGTAGTCCGGGATCCACAGGCGGATCGCCGCCTGATGCTGCTTCGCGCGCACCCGGGCATAGACCTGGCTGCCGGCGGCCGGCAGGAGATCCACCTTCACCCCGCCCTGGGCGAAGCTGGCCTGCAGCGACTGGGCGATGGTGATAAACGGCGGTTTGTTCTCCACGTCGAGGGTGAAGTGCGCATCCTTAATGCCCGCTTTATCAAGGATAGCCTTAGCTTTTTGCGGGTCGAAGGCGAATGGATTGGTCTCCAGTGCCCCCGGCAGGCCGGCCGGCAGGAAGCTTTGGTGAATAAAGTACTGGCCTTTCAGCAGATTTTTGGTGATGCCCTCATAATCGACCAGCCAGCGCGCCGCCTCCCAGAAGGCCGGATTATTGAGCAGCGGGTTGGCGCTGTTGGCGGTATTAAACACCAGATAGTTCTGCTCGGCGGACGGGATGCTCAGCACCTTCACGCCGGGTTTATCCTGCAGGGCGGCAATCTGGTCAGCGCCGAGATCGCGGGCCACGTCGGCATCCCCTTGCTGGATCAGCAGGCGGCGGGAAGCCGGGTCGGGGACGTTTTTAATAATGATGCTCTTGATCTTCGGCGCGCCGGTGGGGGAGCTGGCGTTGGCTTCCAGCACGATGGCCTGATGCGGCTGGTAGACGCGCATTTTATAGGCGCCGCTGCCCGCCGAGTGCATCTTCAGCCAGTCGTTGCCGAAGTCGTTATTTTTCGCGTTCGGCGCCACCTGTTTTTCATCAACGATAGAGGCGATGGGAGTGGAGAGAATATTCAGCGCCACCGCCGGGCTGACGTCGGCAGTCCAGTGCAGCGTCAGGGTATGGTCGTCAACCTTTTTCAGCTGGCTGGCGATGTTGTCCGGCTGCCAGCCGAGCACGTTGAGAATAAACGCCGGCGATTTATTCAGCGTCACCGCGCGGGTGTAAGAGAAAATCACATCTTCCGGGCGCAGCGGATTACCGGAGGCGAATTTGGCATCCGGCTTCAGTTTAATGGTCAGGGTTTTCGCCGCCGGGTCGGCCTGCCAGCTTTCGGCGAGGATCGGCACGATTTTTTCAGGGTTGTTGCGGTCCGGCTGTACCAGGCGCTGGTAGAGGCTGGGCACCGTCTGAATGCTGGAGAGTTCGTTCGCTTCCGCCGGGTCGAGGCTGACGATATCGTCGAGACCCTGAGCGACCACCAGCGTGTTGGGCGGCGTGGCGGCATGCGCGGCGGCGGAGAGCGCCGTCAGTACCAGTAAAGGCAACAGTTTCTTGGTCATATGCAATCCCTGAAAAATGGTTATTTTAATTTTTTATGCTTCGCTACGTTAGGCCGCTTGCCAAAAGGCGTAAAGTCAAAATAAGGATATCCTTATGCTAAAAACGCATAATCAAGAACGACAGGTTATTGTCAGGCGTGCAGAAGCGCCTTTCTCGGCTGCTGGCTTCTTGCTATAACGCATTGTCTATTGCGAGGAGGTGGGTGTGCCGGAAATCAATGAGTTTGGCCAGCAGGTGAACGATCTTGTCCCTGGCTGGCAGGGGGCGCGAGTCCTGCGGCGAACGGCGTTAAATGGCCGTTTTTGTCGACTGGAGCCGCTGGACGTTGACCGTCATGCGGCGGATCTGTTTGCCGCCTATGCGCTAGGCGACAACAGCGACTGGACGTGGCTGGCGTCTACGCGGCCGGAGAGCGTGGCGGCGACCGCCCACTGGATCGCGGGCAAGGTGAATGATGATGCTCTGGTGCCCTACGCGGTGATTGACCTGCGTAGCGAGCAGGCGGTGGGTATCGTCAGCTATATGGCGATCGAACGGGAAATGGGCACGGTTGAGATCGGCCATGTCACCTGGTCGCGACGGATGAAAAACACCCCGCTGGGTACCGAAGCGGTCTGGCTGTTGCTGAAGAACGGCTTTGATCATGGCTACCGTCGGCTGGAGTGGAAATGCGATTCGATGAATGTCGCCTCGCGCCGGGCCGCCGAGCGGTTGGGCTTTAGCTGGGAAGGGCGCCTGCGGCAGAGGCTGGTGCGCAAAGGGCGGACGCGCGACAGCGATATGCTGTCCATCATCGATGGCGAGTGGCCTGCGCGCGATGCAGCGCTGCGGGCATGGCTGGCGGTGGAGAACTTTACTGCCGACGGGCAGCAGATCAAACGCCTGGAGGCGTTTCGCTAACATCAGAGGCTGTCCCGACCTTCCGGGAACGCCTCTGCGATTTTGACGCCGCCGATACCGGTGGCGTAAGTGGCTACATTAACCGCTGGCCGCCCGGACCGTAGGCCGGGCAAGGCATAGCCGCCGTCCGGCCTAAACGATCAGCGGCGAACCGGCGCGTCGCCAGCGACATAATACGCCGCGGTGCTGCGCGGCAGCGGCTGGCGGCCGCGAATGGCGTCAGCCATCTTCTCGCCGATCATAATGGTGGTGGCGTTCAGGTTGCCGGTGATGATCTGCGGCATAATTGACGCATCGACCACCCGCACTCCTTCCAGACCGTGGACCCGGCCTTCGCCGTCGACCACCGCCATCTCGTCGTAACCCATCTTACAGGTCCCGCACGGGTGGAACGCGGTCTCGGCGTGGTTGCGCACAAACTCATCCAGCTCGGCATCGCTCTGGCAGTCAATACCCGGGCTGATTTCGCGGCCGCGATACTTATCCAGCGCCGGCTGGTTCATGATCTCCCGGGTGATGCGAATGGCGTCGCGGAACTCCTGCCAGTCCTGCTCATGGGACATATAGTTAAACAGGATCGCCGGATGGGCGTGCGGGTCGCGCGACTTCAGACGCACGTGGCCGCGGCTGGGGGAACGCATCGAGCCGACGTGGCACTGGAAGCCGTGCTCTTTCACCGCGTTGGAGCCATTGTAGTTAATCGCCACCGGCAGGAAATGGTACTGAATGTTCGGCCAGGCGAACTCTGCGCGGCTGCGGATAAAACCGCCCGCTTCGAACTGGTTGCTGGCGCCGATCCCGGTGCCGCCGAACAGCCACTCGGCGCCGATCTTCGGCTGGTTCCACCACTGCAGCGCCGGGTAGAGCGACACCGGCTCTTTGCACTCGTACTGCAGGTACATCTCCAGATGGTCCTGCAGATTCTCACCCACGCCGGGGAGATCGTGGACCACCGGGATATCGAACTGCCTGAGCAGCTCGGGGTTGCCGACGCCGGAGCGCTGCAGGATCTGCGGCGAGGCAATCGCCCCGGCGCACAGCAGCACCTCTTTGTTGGCCGTCGCTTTTGACGGGATAGTGCTTTCCCCCTCCAGCCACTCGACGCCCACCGCGCGCTTGCCGGCAAAAATAATGTGATCGGTCAGCGCATGGGTGCGGATGGTCAGGTTGGGGCGACCGCGCGCCTGGTCGAGATAGCCGCGGGCGGTGCTGGCGCGACGGCCCTGCGGCGTCACGGTGCGGTCCATTGGACCAAAGCCTTCCTGTTGGTAGCCGTTGAGATCGTCGGTGCGCGGATACCCCGCCTGCACCCCGGCTTCAACCATCGCCTCGAAGAGCGGATTATTGCCCGGCTTCGGCGTGGTGACGCTCACCGGGCCATCGCCGCCGTGATAGTCGTTGGGCCCAATATCGCGGGTTTCCGCTTTTCGGTAGTAGGGCAGGCAGTCGAGATAGCTCCAGTGTTCCAGTCCCGGGGCGGCGGCCCAGTTATCGAGGTCCAGAGCGTTGCCGCGAATGTAGCACATGCCGTTAATCAGCGAGGAGCCGCCGAGCCCTTTGCCGCGCCCGCACTCCATGCGGCGGTGGTTCATATAGGGCTCCGGTTCGGTCTCGTAGGCCCAGTTGTAGCGTTTGCCCTGCAGCGGGTAAGCCAGCGCGGCGGGCATCTGGGTGCGGAAGTCGAACCGGTAGTCCGGGCCGCCGGCCTCCAGCAGCAGGACGGTGGTGTTTGGATCTTCAGTCAGTCGTGTCGCCAGAACGTTGCCGGCGGAGCCGGCGCCAATAATGATGTAGTCAAATTGCAAAAAAACCTCCCGGTTAAAATATGGACTGGAATTTACCCATCTCAACCTGGATGGACTTCACCTGGGTGTAACTCTGCAGGGTCATCACGCCGTTCTCGCGGCCAATACCGGAGTGCTTATAGCCGCCGACCGGCATCTCCGCCGGGGATTCCCCCCAGCTGTTGATCCAGCAGATGCCGGCTTCCAGCTGATGAATGGCGCCGTGGGCGCGGTTCAGGTCGGCAGTGACGATACCCGCCGCCAGACCGTAGTCGGTATCGTTGGCGCGGCGGATCGCTTCTTCTTCGGACGCGTAGGTGAGGATGGACATCACCGGGCCGAAGATCTCCTCGCGCACGATGGTCATCTCATCGGTGCAGTCGGTAAACACCGTCGGGGCCACCCATGCGCCGTTGTCAAAGCCTTCGCCCTTCAGCACGTCGCCGCCGCACAGCAGGCGCGCGCCTTCTGCTTTGCCTTTGGCGATGTAGCGCAGCACATTGTCACGGTGCGGGAAGCTGACCAGCGGGCCAAAGTTGGTGGTTTCATCGAACAGATCGCCCGCGCGGATGCGGCCCACGCGCTCAACGATTTTCTGCTCAAACGCCGCCTTAACCTTCGCGGGGACGAACACCCGGGTGCCGTTAGTGCACACCTGGCCGGAGCTGAAGAAGTTGGCCATCATGGCGATGTCGGCCGCAAGATCGAGATCCGCATCGTCGAAAATAATCAGCGGCGATTTACCGCCCAGCTCCATGGTGACCTCTTTCAGCGATGAGGCTGCGGAGTTGGCCATCACCTTTTTGCCGCTGGCGACGCCGCCGGTAAAGGAGACTTTAGCGATGCCCGGATGTTCAGTCAGGTACTGGCCGGTCTCCGCACCCACGCCCGGCAGGACGTTAAACACCCCGTCCGGCAGGCCCGCTTCGCTGTAAATTTCCGCCAGCCTGAGGGCGGTGAGCGGGGTGACTTCGCTCGGTTTGAAAATCATTGCATTGCCGGCGGCCAGCGCTGGCGCCGATTTCCACAGGGCGATCTGGATCGGATAGTTCCACGCGCCGATCCCGGCCACCACACCCAGCGGTTCGCGGCGGGTGTAGACGAACGACGTCTCGCGCAGGGGGATCTGACTGCCTTCCAGCGCCGGGATCAGCCCCGCGTAATACTCCAGCACGTCGGCGCCGGTGACGATGTCCACGGTTGAGGTTTCGGAATACGCTTTACCGGTGTCGAGGGTTTCCAGCTTTGCCAGCTCGTCGTTCCGCTCGCGCAGGATATCGACGGCGCGACGCAGGATGCGCGAGCGTTCCATGGCGGTCATCGCCGCCCAGATTTTTTGCCCGCGCCGCGCGCTCTCAACGGCGCGATCGACATCCTCGCGTCCGGCAGCCTGAACGGTCGCCAGCACCTCGCCAGTGGCAGGGTTGATGGTCTCGAAGGTGCGACCGCTGGTGGCCGATGTATAACCACCATTAATATAAAGCTGCTGTTCTGCCATTCGGGACATAACGCCTCCTCGGTTATGGGTTCGGTAAATGCTGACGAATAAAGTGGCTGGTCAGCGACTGCGCCAGCGTCTTATCCAGCGGTTTGCCGCTGAGCGCCGCCCGCAGCCACAGGCCGTCTATCAGCGCAGCCAGCCCGTAGCCGGCCTCCTGGGCCTGCTCGCGCGGCAGCTCGCGGCGGAACTCGTACACCAGGTTTGACAGCAGGCGGCGGCTGCTCACCTGCTGCAGGCGGTAGAGCATCGGCTGGTGCATGCTGCTGGCCCAGAAGGCCAGCCAGGCCTTCATCGCCGCGCTGCTGATCTGCGTCTCATCAAAGTTGCCGCCGACTATCGCCTGCAGACGCTCTCCGGCGCTGCCGTCCGGCAGGGCGTGCAGACGGTTAAGCACCGCGTCGCGCAGCTGGCTGGTGATGTCGCGCATGGTCGCTTCCAGCAGACCATTTTTGTCTTTGAAATAGTGACTGATGATCCCCGTCGATACGCCCGCCCGCCGGGCGATCTGCGCGATGGTCGCGTCGTGCATTCCGACTTCATTTATTGCGTCCAGCGTGGCGTCGATCAGTTGCCTGCGCCGGATTGGCTGCATCCCCAGTTTGGGCATTTTTGCCACTCCATTCATCAGCGTTGGTTAACTATTAAAGCGGTTTTTGATTGGACGTTCAATATAAAATGTGTCTTAATTGTTACGTTATTGAATTTTAATAGTTACAAAAACAGTGGGGATACTGGATGACAGATCTTTCGCAAAACAGAGAAAAGGACAAAATCAATCCGGTGGTTTTTTATACCTCGGCCGGACTGATTTTGTTGTTTTCCCTGATGACGATCTTTTTTCGCGATTTTTCTGCCGAGTGGATTGGGCGCACCCTGGACTGGGTGTCGAAAACCTTCGGCTGGTACTATCTGCTGGCGGCGACGCTGTATATCGTCTTCGTCGTCTGCATTGCCTGTTCGCGCTTCGGCTCGGTGAAGCTCGGGCCGGAGCAGTCTAAGCCCGAGTTCAGCCTGCTGAGCTGGGCGGCGATGCTGTTCGCCGCCGGGATCGGCATCGACCTGATGTTCTTCTCGGTCGCCGAACCGGTGACGCAATATATGCAGCCGCCGGAAGGGGCGGGGCAGACCATCGAAGCGGCGCGCCAGGCGATGGTGTGGACGCTATTCCACTACGGACTCACCGGCTGGTCGATGTATGCCCTGATGGGCATGGCGCTGGGATACTTTAGCTATCGTTATAATTTGCCGCTCACCATCCGCTCGGCGCTCTATCCTATCTTCGGGAAAAAGATTAATGGCCCCATCGGCCACAGCGTCGATATCGCGGCGGTGATCGGCACCATCTTCGGCATCGCCACCACCCTCGGCATTGGCGTGGTGCAGCTCAACTACGGTCTGAGCGTGCTGTTCGATATTCCTGACTCGCTGGCGGCGAAGGCGGCCCTGATAGCGCTGTCGGTGATCATCGCCACCATCTCGGTCACCTCCGG
Organism: Klebsiella sp. GB_Kp056; assembly: GCF_040064755.1. NCBI lineage: Bacteria > Pseudomonadati > Pseudomonadota > Gammaproteobacteria > Enterobacterales > Enterobacteriaceae > Klebsiella > Klebsiella sp. GB_Kp056. The sequence goes on from NZ_JBEAJA010000066.1 coordinate 10,889, forward strand.
GGTGGACAAGGGCATCCGCGTGCTCTCCGAGCTGAACGTCGCGCTCGCGCTGGGGCTGATCCTGTTCGTGCTGTTCATGGGCGATACCTCCTTCCTGCTCAATGCGTTAGTGCTGAACGTCGGCGACTACGTCAACCGCTTTATGGGCATGACGCTGAACAGCTTCGCCTTCGACCGCCCGGTGGAGTGGATGAACAACTGGACGCTCTTTTTCTGGGCGTGGTGGGTGGCCTGGTCGCCGTTCGTTGGCCTGTTCCTGGCGCGCATTTCGCGCGGGCGCACCATCCGCCAGTTTGTGATGGGCACCCTGATTATTCCGTTCACCTTTACCCTGCTGTGGCTGTCGGTGTTCGGCAACAGCGCGCTGTATGAGATCATCCACGGCGACGCGGCCTTTGCCGGGGAGGCGATGCTCCACCCGGAGCGCGGCTTCTACAGCCTGCTGGCGCAGTATCCGGCGTTTACCTTTAGCGCGTCGGTGGCGACCATTACCGGTCTGCTGTTCTACGTCACCTCTGCCGACTCCGGCGCGCTGGTGCTGGGAAACTTTACCTCGAAGCTGAAGGACATCAACAGCGACTCCCCGAACTGGCTGCGCATCTTCTGGTCGGTGGCTATCGGTCTGTTGACCCTCGGGATGCTGATGACCAACGGCATCTCGGCGCTGCAGAACACCACGGTGATCATGGGGCTGCCGTTCAGCTTTGTGATTTTCTTCGTGATGGCCGGACTGTATAAATCCCTGAAGGTGGAAGATTACCGCCGGGTCAGCGCCAGCCGCGACACTGCCCCGCGCCCGCTCGGCCTGCAGGATCGGCTGAGCTGGAAGAAGCGCCTGTCGCGGCTGATGAATTACCCGGGCACGCGCTATACCAAACAGATGATGGAGACGGTGTGCTTCCCGGCGATGGAGGAGGTTGCCCAGGAGCTGCGGCTGCGCGGCGCCGCGGTGAAACTGAAGAGCCTGCCGCCGGAAGAGGGCGAGAACCTTGGTCACCTCGATCTGCTGGTGCACATGGGCGACGAGCAGAACTTTATCTACAAGATCTGGCCGCAGCAGTACTCGGTGCCGGGCTTTACCTATCGGGCGCGCAGCGGGAAATCCACCTATTACCGGCTGGAGACCTTCCTGCTGGAGGGCAGCCAGGGTAACGACCTGATGGATTACAGCAAAGAGCAGGTGATCACCGATATTCTCGACCAGTACGAGCGGCACCTGAACTTTATCCATCTGCACAGGGAAGCGCCGGGGAACAGCGTGATGTTCCCGGATGGCTAGTCAGGGGAGCCCCCGTCGGGGAAAGACTGACGGGGGCGACGGGCCGTTACTGGTAGTTAAAAGCGTCCGGATGGTTGTCGAGGCTGCCGCTGAGGGCGGCAAACAGCACGGTTTTGCCATCAATGGACAGGGCGTCGCTGACGTTAAGCCAGGTCAGCTTCTCCTGGTCGGTTTTTTCATCGACCACCGAGTAAACGCCTGACATCTGTTTGGTTTTTTCCGACCAGATCACCGCGATACGCTCATGGCCGCAGTCGTGGGGTTTGCAGGCGCTTAACACCTGCCAGGATTCGCTACCCAGCTTCACCGTCTGCGCCGGCGAACCGGTGCCGCCGGTGGTCACCCAGGCGGGCAGCTGATGGCCTTTGACCATCTGGTTAAACGACGCCCGGGTGGCGGTATCGTGGGCCAGACTGTTCAGCGTAACGTCGCCTTGCGCCATGACGCTGGCGGAGGCGGCTAAGGCGATAATAGCGGTAAGCGTTTTAAACATGTTTCCTCCTGGACTTATTCCGTCCTCATAACAAGCCTCTTTATAGTGAGCGTAGATAATGATTAATGCAAACTATGACATAAATCCCGCGAATGATTAGCAGCGGTGCGCGCATGGACGTTACGCTAAGCGATATGCCATGATGCGGATTGATTAAAATTTTCCAATATATGCCCTTGTGATAAAGCAGTTAGCGAAATGGCATAGTTATTCAGGCGATAAAGCATGGCGTATGTGAATCATCTACTGACGTTTATTGAGAGTAATCCGGCGCTGGCGGTGGGATTTAACCTTATTCTGCTGCTGCTCTCTGGCATATTTGCCCACCTTTTATGCAAGTTCTTGCTGATTAAAGTGGTGCGTAAGGTCTTCTTTGGTAGCCATAAACAGGACGTGCCGCTGGAGAAGGATCGACGCATCGCCGAAAAGCTGTCCAATTTCATTCCGGTTATTATCGTCTATTACGTTCTGCAGTTTATGCCGGCGATGCCGGCATCGTTGGTGACGGCGATTAATACCATCTGCGGGATCTTGTTTTTTATTTTTATGTCGGTGTTTTTCAACGAGATGCTGGATATTGTCAACAGCTCTTATCTGCGAAAAACCAAACGTAAAAATCATTCCATTAAGGGCTATATCCAGATAGGCAAAATCTTAGTCCACATCCTGGCGGCGATTATGATCCTCGCCGTGATGTCGAACAAATCGCCGATCATTATTATCTCCAGTCTCGGGGCGGTGGCGGCGGTGCTGATGATCGTATTCCAGCATACCCTGCTGTCGCTGGTGGCGAACGTTCAGCTGTCGTCCAACGACGTGCTCCAGCTGGGGGACTGGATTGAAATGCCTGACAAGAACCTCAGCGGTGAGGTGACGGATATCGCGCTGCACACCATTACCATCCGTAACTGGGACAATACCATTTCCCGTATTCCCACCAAGAATTTCCTCACCGAGACCTATACCAACTGGCAGGCGATGTTCTCCTCCGGGGCGCGGCGGATCATGCGCAGTATCGCCATCGATCAGCACTCGGTGCGTTTTCTCAACCAGGAGATGCTCTCCTCGATGCTGACTATCCGCGGGGTAAGCGAGCCTCTGACCACGCTGCTTGACGGTCGGGATCCCGGCGGCGTGGCGGACCGCTGGTTTGTCGATAACGGCCTGACCAACCTGACCCTGTTTCGCCACTACCTGATGCACTATCTCGCCGAGCGACCGGATATTATTAAGGAGATGTATATTGTGGCGAGGACGCTGAAACCGTCGCCGTCGGGCATCCCGTTAGAGATTTACTGCTTTACCTCCTCGACGCTGTGGAAAGACTACGAGAATACCCAGTCGGCGATATTTGAGTACATTACCGCGGTGGCCGGGCAATTTTCCCTGCGCCTCTATCAGTATCCCGCCGGGCACGATTTCTGGCGTCTCTCCCAGGAGCACGCCGCCCGGGCGGGCCTGCCGCCGTCGGCGGAAGGCTAAGCGCTGAGCTGCTGGCGCCAGAGGGCGATCTCCTCCTCCAGCCAGGCGATGAACCGGGCGACTTCCGGGCGGTTCTCCGCCTGCGGGGAGACGGTCAGCCAGTAGTGCCAGGGGTAGGGGACGGTGACGGCGGTGAGCTGCACCAGCTCGCCGCGGGCTATCGCCCCCGCCACCAGCGAGCGCCGCTCCAGCGCCACGCCCGCTCCCAGGCGAACCGCCTCCAGCACCAGGTTGGAGTCGTTCAGGCGCAGGCCCGCAGGAATGATTGTCTTTTCCAGCCCCGCCTGGCTGCACCAGGCGTTCCAGGACTCCATGGAAAAAACGATATCGCTGGCGGCGATCGCCTGCGGGGTGGTCGGCAGGTCGCCGCCGCGATAGTGCGGCGCGGCCACCACCAGCTGTTCATCGGCAAACAGATGTCGGCTTTCCATCCCCTCCCAGTCGCCTTGCCCCATGCGAATGGCCAGATCGATACCCTCCTGCTGCAGGTTGACCACCGCCAGGCTGGTCAGCAGGCGCACCGCGATCTGCGGATGCCGCGCCTGAAAGCGCGCCAGCCGCGGCAGCAGCCAGTGGCAGCCAAAGGAGGGGAGCGTCGCCAGGGTCAGTTCCATCGTGCGGGGTTTGATCTGCACCATCCGCGTGGCGTCGGCGATGTGCTGTAACGCCTCGCGGATTTGCAGGGCATAAAGCCGCCCCTCTTCCGTGATGCGCACCCCGCGGCCGTGGCGGACAAACAGTGTGACGCCGACCAGGGCTTCCAGCTGTTTGATATGCTGGCTGACCGCCGAATGGGTCACGCTCATCTCATGGGCGGCCTGCGTCACGCTGCCGAGGCGCGCCACCGCCTCAAAGCTGCGCAGGCTGGCGACTGGGGGAAAATCTGCCATGGTCATCTCTCTTGTCAGGGCGTCAATACGTTAACGTTACTACCGGGTTAGCGGGTTTTAAAGCCGCCGCGATCAGACAGTGGACGGGCTTCAGGCGCTCTCAGTCGGTATAGCACAGGGGAGACAGGCGGACTATCCCGTGGCGCCAATTTGTTAGTTTTTCTAACCTTTTCGGTAAGCATCCCCTGATATTCGCGGGGCGGGTTTTCCAGTAAGGTAAGCCAGCAACCCCTTTATCGCAGGCAGGAGTGACGATGAAACTCATTGGTATGATGGATTCACCTTATGTAAGACGCGTGGCGGTTTCTCTGGCGCTCTATGGCGTGGAATTCGAGAGCCTGCCGCTGTCGGTCTTTAGCGGCATTGATGAATTCTCCCGTATTAATCCGGTGGTCAAGGCGCCGACGGTGGTTCTCGATGACGGGACACAGCTGATGGACTCCACGCTGATCCTCCACTATTTCGAAACGACCCATCCCGCCGGACGCCGGCTGCTTCCCGCGCATCCCGAGGCGCTGGCCCGCGACCTGCACCTGCTGGGGGTGATCCTCGCCGCCAGTGAAAAAGCGGTCCAGCATGTTTATGAGCACCGTCTGCGGCCGGAGGAGAAGCAGCATCAGCCGTGGATAGCCCGGGTGACCGGTCAACTGCTCGCCGCCTGTCGTGAATGGGACGCCCGGCTGGCAGACCGCGTTGCCGCCGCGCAGCCGGACCAGGTATTGGTCACCAGCACGGTGGTCTGGTCCTTTATCCAGTTGATGATCCCGACGGTGGTGCCGGCAACGGCGTTTCCGCATATCCGCGCGCTGGCGGAGAAGGGGGAGGCGCTGCCGGCGTTTCAACAGTATCCGCTGAGTTAACGGCGGGGATGGCGAGGGGCGCCGCAGCGTGGCGCCCTGAAGCAGGAGAGGATCACCAGCAGACAAACCCGCCGTCGACCACCAGGTCTACGCCGGTGCAGAACGAGGCGGCGTCGCTGGCGAGGAACAGCGCCGGGCCGGCCATCTCTTCCACCTTCGCCATCCGCTGCATCGGCGTCTGGCTTTCAAACTCGCGGGTCTGGTGCACCATCTCCGGGCGGGTATTCATCGGCGTGGCGGTATATCCCGGGCTGATGGAATTGACGCGGATCCCTTTGTCCACCCACTCCATCGCCAGGCTTTTCGACAGATGGATCACGCCGGCTTTGGAGCAGTTGTAATGCGCCTGGTCGAGGCCGCGGTTAACGATAATCCCCGACATCGAGGCGATGTTGATAATCGACCCGCCGCCGGACTCCAGCATCAGTTCCGCTTCCGCTTTGCAGGAATTCCACACCCCGGTGAGATTGATATCGATCACCCGCTGCCATTGCTCGCTCTCCATCGCCAGCGCCGGATTGGCGTTGGCGATCCCGGCGGCGTTGACGGCGATGTCGAGGCGGCCAAAGCGGCTTTTGGCCAGCGCGACGGCGGCGCGCAGGTCGGCCAGCTGGCGGACGTCGCCGGTGTAGGCGCAGGCCTGGCCGCCGATAGATTCAATATGACTGACCGTTTCCGCCAGCCCGCCGTCGTCGCGAAGATCAAAACAGACCACCCGCGCGCCGGCGCTGGCGAGACTGCAGGCGATAGTCTGGCCAATGCCGCTGCCGGCGCCGGTAACGAAGGCGACGCGATCCTGCAGGCTAAACAGCTGTTGTGCAAAGTCTTTACCGATCATAATGATTATTCTCTTCAATATAGTGTCGAACGTCGGGAGCCTGACGTCCCGGATAGCGGCGCGTCGCGCCTAATCCGGGCTACCGTGCTCAGGACATAATCAAACCGCCATCGATATTAATGGTCTGTCCGGTGAGATAGCGGGCGTCGTCGGAGGCGAGAAACGCCACCAGGCCGGCGACATCTTCCGGCTTGCCGGCGCGCTTCATTGGAATGCCCTCGACCCACTCCGCCATCAGCTCGCCTTTGCCGTAGCGCTTCTGCTCGGTGCTGAGAATTTCGCCCCACACGCGGTCGTTGTAATCCCACATTTCGCTTTCAATAATGCCCGGGCAGAAGGCGTTGACGGTGATATTCCACGGCGCCAGCTCGTGGGCCAGGCTTTGGGTAATGCCGATCACGCCCATCTTGCTGGCGGCATAGTGCGGGGTGTAGATGAAGCCCTGACGCCCCTGGCCGGATGAGGTGTTGATCAAGCTGCCGTGGTTCTGTTTCACCATATATTTGGCCGCCTCGCGGCAGCATAGCCAGACGCCGGTGGTATTGACCGCCAGCACTTTCTCGAAATCGGCTTTTGGCATCCGATCGTAGTAATCAATGGTGATGACCCCGGCGTTCTGAATCGAGACGTCAATGGTGCCGAAGCGGGCGGCGGCCTGCTCATACAGCCCCTGCACCTGGGCTTCGTCGGTGACATCGACCTGCAGCGATAAAATATCCGCCTGATAGCGCTGACGCAGGGTTTCGGCGGTCTCATGAACGCGCTCGGCGTTGGAGACCATCACCAGGTTTGCGCCGTCGCGGGCGAAGCGCTCGGCAATACCCGCGCCAATGCCGCGGCAGGCGCCGGTGATCACCACCGTTTTGTTCTGGAAATCTCGTTGCATATTTTTTCCCTTTCGCTGAGCCGGGCACCAGGCCCGGCGGAAGATGTGAATCGTTGCCGGTTAGCTGGAGGTGGCGCCGTTGGGGGGGAGGGCGGCCAGTTTCTCCTCATGGCGGCGCATCAGGATGACCTTGCTCTGCAGCTTCTGCTGGAACTGGTCGACGACCACGGCGGTAACGATCACCACGCCTTTGATCACCATCTGCCAGAAGTCGCTGACGCCCATCATCACCATGCCGTCGGCAAGGAAGACGATCACGAAGGCGCCGATAATCGAGCCGGTCACCCGACCACGGCCGCCGGCCAGCGCGGTGCCGCCGAGCACGGTGGCGCCGATGGCGTCCATCTCAAACATGTTGCCGGTCATCGGGTGCGCGGTTTGCAGCTGGGATGCGACGATCAGGCCGACAAAGGCCGCGCACAGGCCGGAGAAGGCATAGACGAATATTTTCGCTTTCACAATCGGCACGCCGGCAAGGCGGGCGGCGGACTCATTGCCGCCGATGGCGTAGATGTAGCGGCCAAGCGGCGTTTTGGTGGTCAGCCAGTAGCCCAGCACCAGGAAGCCGATCATCAGCCAGATGGGAAGATAGACGCCGAGCAGAGTGCCGGAGCCGAGGGTGGCGAAACCGGTGTTGCCCAGCGCTTCCATACCGTTGAGATTCGGGTAGGTGCTCCCGTCGTTAAACAGCAGCGCGGAGCCGCGGGCGACGTACATCATGCCTAAGGTGCAGATAAACGGCGCCACGCCGAAGCGGGTGATCACCGCGCCGTTCACCAGGCCGACCAGTACGCCGAAGATCGCCACGCAGAGGATCACTTCCGGGACGTTAAAGAAGAGGATGTCGCCGTTCCACAGCGGCAGGCCGTTGGTCAGCAGCGCGCCCGCCACCATGCCGCAGATCCCCGCCACCGCGCCGACGGACAAATCAATGCCGCCGGTGAGAATGACCAGCGTCATGCCGATGGCCAGCAGGCCGGTGATTGCCACGTGCTGGGTCATAATCAGCAGGTTAGAGGCGGTCAGGAAGTTGGGTACCATCACGCTGAAGAATGCGATCACCAGCAGCAGGGCGATAAAGGTGCGGGCCTTCAGCAGGTACATATAAATCATATATTTCTGGTTCATGATGGATTCCAGCCTGATTAATCTTGAGGTGTTGAAGCCGCGATTAACTGTTCGCGGGTCACCGCATGACGCGGTAGATCGGCGGTAATGCGGCCATCGGCCATCACCAGGATGCGGTCGGCCAGGGCCATCACCTCATCCAGCTCTGAAGATGAAAACATCACCGCCAGCCCCTGCTGGGCCATTTTGCCGATCAGGTGATAGACGTCGGTTTTCGCGCCGACGTCGATGCCGCGCGTCGGTTCGTCGAGGAACACCACCTGCGGCTGGGTCATCAGCGCTTTACCCAGCACCACTTTTTGTTGATTACCGCCGCTCAGCGAGGTGATGGGCAAATTGGCGTCGCTGACCTTGATCGCCAGCTGCTGGATCATCGTTTTCACGCAGGTCTCTTCTTTTTGCGGATTCAACCAGCGCCAGGCGCGGCGAAACCCCTGCAGGCTGAAATCAGAGAGCGTCATGTTGGCCTGAATCGACATCATCTGCACCACGCCTTCGCCCTGGCGGTCCTCCGGCACCAGCGCCAGCCCCTTTTTCAGACGCTGCTGAAAGCGTGATTTGCCGATGCTTTCGCCGTTGAGATGCACCTCGCCGCGCTGGCAGGGCATCAGCCCCACCAGACCTTTAAACAGCTCGGTGCGTCCGGCCCCCAGCAGGCCGTAAATGCCGATCACTTCGCCTTTGCTAAGAGTGAAGGTAACGTCATTGAGCTTGTAGCCGCCGCTGGGATGCAGCGCGGTCAGCCCCTTGACGTCAAGCACCGCGTTGCCTTTTGGCGCCGGTTGATAATCAAAGTGTTTTTTCTTATCGCCGACCATCTGCTCAATGATCCACGGCACGCTGGCGTCGCTGACGTGACGCTCGCTGATAAAGCGACCGTCGCGGAAAATGGTGATGTTGTCGCCGATCTCCATCAGCTCTTCGAGGCGATGAGAGATATAGATAATGGTCACCCCGCGGCGCTTAAGCTGCGCGATCACCTTGAACAGCACTTTCACCTCAGACTGGCTGAGCGCCGAGGTGGGTTCGTCCATGATCAGCACCCGGGTGTCTTTCGACAGCGCGCGGGCAATCTCGACTAACTGCTGGTGGCCGATACCGAGTTCGCCCAGCGGGGTGTAGGGATCGACATCCAGCTCCAGTCGCTCCAGCAGCGATTTGGCCAGCGCGTACTGGTATTTTTCGTTGATGCGTCCTTTCTGAAAGAATTCATTTGCCATGAAGATGTTGTCCATCACATTCATATTGGGAAATAAATTCAGCTCCTGGAAAATAATGCTGATGCCGAGTTTTTCTGCCTGATGAGTCGAATGTAATGAAACCGCTTCGCCATCGAGAATAATTTGCCCGGAGGAGGGCGTTTCCACACCGGCAAGCATTTTCATCATGGTGGATTTACCCGCACCATTTTCTCCGATCAGCACGTTGACCTTATTTCGATAGACCCGGTAATTGACATTATCCAGGGCGGTCACGCCGGGATAGACGCGAGACAGGCCGCGGGTTTCGATAATCACTTCGGACTCAGCGGGCTGGGGAGCGACGAGTTCTTGCGGCGCCATATTATTGCCCCCCCGCGTGAACGATTTTCGCCGGGGTAATTTCCGGGAGAGTTGGCGGAATATCCCAGGCCGAGAAGACGCCGTAGACCTCCACGCTGTCGCCGGTTTTGAGGTTGGCGGTCTGAATCATTTTGACCGCCTGGCTGTTGATATTCTTGCTGTACTCGCCGAACAGCACCTGGTCATTAAAGTCCTGATAGCTGGCGCCGCTGTAGCCGTCGCGCAGCTGGGTGCCGCGCAGGGTGGGGCCAATCTGCACCGTCACCTTGCCGACGCTGGGGTCGGACAGGGTCATCTTGCCGCTGCGCGAGGCGGTATCGAGTTTGCTGACGGTTCCTGAAACCTTGACGTAGAAGATGCAGGGGTTTTCGTCCTGCGCGCGGTAGCCGAGGGTTTTGCAGGCGCTATCAATGTCTTTTGCCGCCTTGAGCGCGCTCATCAATTCCGCCGCCGGGCGCGCTTTCGTCACCACCTGCGGTACGATGCTCTGCTGCCAGGTTTTATCCATATTTGCCATATGCGGGTTGGGCGGCGATTTCAGGTCTGCCAGCTCCTGCTGCGAGACGATGCGACAGCCCCCAAGCGCCAGCACGGCCAGCGTCAGACAGGTTTTCTTAAACATAATGCTCTCCTCTGCGCCCCCGCAGGGGCGCAACCACCCGAACTCAGGACTTAATGTTGAAATCCTGGACTTTATCGGCGTTATCCTGAGTAATCAGGATGCCGCGGAACATCACGCGCTGTTTAGCCGGCTTTTCGCCTTTTTGCAGGTAATTATCCAGATCGGTGACGCCCTGAGCGGCGATGGCCTGCGCCTGCAGCATCACGGTCGCCTGCAGGGTGCCGGCCTTCACGGCGTCGCGCTCATCGTTGCTGCCGTCGATGCCGACGACGATCACATCGCTGCGGTTGGCCGCCTTCAGCGCCGCAATCGCGCCGAGGGCCACCGGCCCGTTGCCGCAGATCACGCCTTTCACGTCCGGGTGAGCCTGCAGAATGCTGTCCATGATGCGCTTGCCGTCGATCAGGGTCCCTTTGGCATCCTGTTTGGCTACGCTGACCATATCCGGATACTGGTCAATGACCTGATGGAAAGATTTAGAACGGGTGACGCAGTTATTATCGGCGAGGTTGCAGGTCAGCTCGGCGTATTTGCCTTTCTCCGCCATCTTCTCGACGAAGACGTTGGCGACCTCGGAGCCGGCCTGGAAGTTATTGTGGGTAATTTGTTCCAGCGCCACATCATCAACCGGAATTTCACGGTTAATTAAGACCACCGGAATGCCGGCTTTTTTGGCCTTTTCAATGGCGGCGACGCTGGCGGTGGAGTCGGCGTTATCAAGAATAATGCCCTGCACCTTTTTACCAATGGCGGTGTCGATAAGTTCATTCTGCTTTTTGACATCTTCGCCATGGGACAGCACGGTGGTTTTATAGCCGAGAGCTTGCGCTTTTTCACTGGCGCCTTTGGCTTCCGAGGCGTAATACGGGTTATCCAGCGAGTTGACCATGATCATAATGGTGCCTTTCTCCGCGGCGTGCGCGGCAAAGGATAAGGCGGTCAGGGTAGCAGCGGTTAAAAGGGTTTTACGTAATTTCATGACTCTGTTCCTGTATTTTTATATTCGAACAAATGAGCCCCTGAGCGGGCAGGCTTTTACGGTCTGAAATTTCCCCTGAATACATTCAGGGATAGCGATATCGTTATGGGCCGGGTTTCTCCTGTAATAAGTGAATGCATGTCGTCGCGCAGTCTGGCGGTCAGGCTGGCGAGTCCGGTTTCCATAATGTTCGGTCGACCGCATGGCGCCACTCCTGCCAGCGCGTTTGCAAGCGCTGGTGGCGGGCCATATCGGGCTGAAAGGTGCTGTGTTCGGTTAAGAAGGCCTGCAGGTCGGCGGTCGACCCCGGATGGAGCGCTTTGCGCGCCAGCAACGCCGCGCCGATGGCGGACAGCTCCGGTACGTCGCTGCGCATCACCGGGCAGCCGAGCAGATCGGCCTGGTATTGCATCAGCCAGTCATTGTTGGTCGGCCCGCCGTCCACCATCAGCGCCGTCAGAGTGAACTCTTCATGTTGCCGCATCGCCACCACCACGTCGGCAATCTGATAGGTGATGGATTCCAGCGCCGCGCGGATCAGATGCGCGCGTTTCACCCCGCGACTCAGGCCGCAGATCACGCCGCGGGCGCTGTCGTCCCACCAGGGGGCGCCGAGGCCGGTCAGCGCCGGCACGAAGTACACCCCGAGGGTCGAATCAACGGAGGCGGGAAGGGTGTTCAGCTCATGGGCCAGCTCGGCGGCAGAGAGCTCGCTCAGGCCAGTGCTGTCCGCCATCCAGGCGACGGCATCGCCGGTGTGGGGAATATTACCTTCCAGACCCCACACCAGCTGGTCGCCATCGTGCCAGGCGACAGTGGTCGCCAGCGCCTCGATATCGCACTGCGCCGATTTGACTGGCGCCATCACCGATGAACCGGTGCCGTAGGTGGCTTTCACGCAGCCCGCTTCGCCGAGCGCGTGGCCGAACAGCGCCGCGTGGGAGTCGCCGATCATCGCCATAATGGGAATACCGTCCGGAATGGCGGCCAGCCCTTTGGTATGGCCGAAGAGGCCGCTCGACGGTTTAATTTCTGGTAACGTCGCGCGCGGAATGCCGAACAGCGCCAGCATCTCGTCGTCCCACTCGCCGCGGTGCAGATTCAACAACTGGGTGCGGGCGGCATTGGAGTAGTCGCAGCAGAAGGCGTCTCCGGCGGTCAGATTCCACAGCAGCCAGCTGTCGATGGTGCCGAGGCAAATCTCGCCGCGTTCGGCGCGCAGGTGGCCATCGGCAGTCGCATCCAGCAGCCAGCGCATTTTGGAGGCCGAGAACAGCGGGGCGATCGGCAGGCCAGTGGCCTGTTTAATCCGCTGTTCCTGACGATCGTGACGCAGCGTGTCGCAGAACGCGGCGCTGCGGGTGCATTGCCAGGTGATGGCCGCGTTAATCGGTTCGCCGCTGTCGCGATACCAGCCGATGGCGGTTTCCCGCTGGTTGCTGATGGCCAGCGCGGCGACGTTTTCCGCGCCGACGTGGGCTATCGCACTGGCGATCACCGCCAGCGAGGCGGCCACCAGCGCCTCGCCCGACTGCTCCACCCAGCCGTCGCGCGGCGTTTGGATCGCCAGCGGCTGCGAGAATTTGACGATAACCTTACCCCGGCTATCCAGCACCACCGCTTTGGCGTTGGTGGTGCCTTCATCCAGGGCAATGATGAACTCTTTTGCTGTCGCCTGCATCGTGCTCTCCTCGGTCACCCGGTGTCCTGGAACAGCGGAGACGGGATCTTTTCCACCGTCTCATGCGTCTACGCAGTCCATGATGTGACATTTCGTTATCATCTTTTTAATCACTGAATATATATTCGATAGTGATTATTTATTTGATACCTTAAGCCACAAACCCGGTGACGGGCTACCGGAAAAATCATCAATTGTGCTGGCAATCACATTTCGCCGATCGGCAAAAGCGGCGGCAGGCGGCTGGGTTGGTTGAATAAATTATTGAATTTAAATGTATTAACAGAGCCAGCCCTGAGGTTAAAAAAGCACGTCAGGGCGGCAGAGAGGAAAAACAGCGCGGCAGGTTAGTCGCTGACCAGCATGCGGGCGGTAGGATAATCGGTGATTAAAACGTCAATGTAGCCGCCGGTAAGGGCGCCTTTGATGGCCGCGACTTTGTCAGTGCCACCGGCCAGCGCGACGACGTTCGGGCATTTTTTGACCTTTTCCAGCGCCATGCCGATCACCGGATCTTCATCATCGCGTAACACCGGATGGCCGTTTTTGTCGTAGTAGTGCAGGCAGATATCGCCCACCGCGCCGCGCGCCGCCAGCACCTGCAGCATATCTTCGTGATAGTAGTTCCCGGAGGTTTTCAGCAGCTGGGAGGGTTCGAGAATGCCGATGCCGACGATGGCGATATCCACCTCGTCAAAGCGCGACACCACGTCCGCGACGTCCTTGCTGGCCAGCAGCCGGTTGCGCTCCTCCATGGATCCCTCAATGCTCTGCGACGGCAGCAGCCAGGCGTCGCAGTTCAGGCGCTGGGCGAGGGTCTGGGTAAGAATCGTCGCCTGCACGTTACCGTTGGGCCCGACGCCGCCGAGCAGCTGGATCACGCCGCTGGCCTTCAGGTTCTGCGCATGAACTTCATCGACCATCGCGCGAATGGTTGAGCTCCAGGAGGAGACGCCAATCAGATCTTTTGGCCGCAGACGGGTTTCCAGATAGTGGGCGGCGGCGGAGCCAATCGCCCGCTTAATGGTGTGATCGCTGGCCTCTTCTTCGGTATCCACCACCACCGCCTGCTTAAGACCGTAGCGATCCTCAAGCCCTTTTTCGAGCTTCAGAAAAATGTTTGACGGCTGTACGACGCTGATTTTGACGACGCCCTCTTTCTGGCAGCGGGTGATGGCGCGGGAGACAAATGACTGTGAGAGCGAGAGAAGTTGGGCGATATCAGACTGCTTTCGTCCTTCCAGGTAGTAAAGCGTGGCAATCTTAACCAATAGCCGTTGTTCATCCTGCTTAGCCATATTAATCCTCGAAAATCATTTATCGCCTGTGTTCAGGCGCTTAGCGGCAGCCATTTTATTTAGGGTATAGAGGCTTCTATCATACGCGAAAAAAAATCACACTTAAGTGTGACAGGCGTCTAACTTTTGCCAATCCTCAAAATCGACTATGGACAAAAACAAAACAGCCAGGTCATAATCGAATAAAGAATCATTATTGAATATATATTCAAGGCGATTTCAAGTCAATGTGTTTCTCCGGGCTAAGTCCGGAGCGGGAGGCAGAATGTTCCTGAGTAGGGCGCTGTGGCAGAAGGCTTACCACCCGGCATAGGGATATCTGGTTTTTTTAGTCCTTGCTGGAATAAATATTCCATGCTGAAAATAAATTCAGAGGTGTGAAATGAATCCCTACAGATTTGATATTCAGACGCTGGAGCGTAAAGCCCGCGCGGTGCGGCGCCACATTGTGCGCTTAAACGCCAATAGTCCGGCCGGCGGCCACACCGGGGCCGACCTTTCGCAGGTCGAACTGTTAACCGCGCTCTATTTCCGGGTCCTCAACGTGGCGGCGGATCGGCTCGACGACCCGCAGCGCGATATCTACATCCAGTCGAAAGGCCACGCAGTGGGCTGCTACTACTGCGTCCTGGCGGAAGCCGGCTTCTTCCCGGTGGAGTGGCTGGAGACTTACCAGCATGCCAATTCCCATCTCCCTGGCCACCCGGTGCGGCAGAAAACGCCGGGTATTGAGCTGAACACAGGTGCGCTGGGCCACGGTTTGCCTGTTGCGGTGGGGCTGGCGCTGGCCGCGAAGAAAAGCAACAGCACCCGCCGCATTTTTTTGATCACCGGCGATGGCGAACTGGCGGAAGGCAGTAACTGGGAAGCCGCCCTGGCGGCGGCGCACTACGGGCTGGATAACCTGGTCATTATTAATGATAAGAACAACCTCCAGCTGGCCGGGCCGACGCGCGAAATCATGAATACCGATCCGCTGGCCGACAAATGGCGCGCCTTCGGCATGGAGGTCAGCGAATGCCAGGGTAACGATATGGCCTCGGTGGTCGCGGCCATCGAGGGGCTGCAGCAGAAGGGTAAACCAAACGTCATTATTGCCAACACCACGAAAGGCGCGGGGATCTCCTTTATCCAGGGGCGCCCGGAGTGGCACCACCGGGTGCCGAAAGGTGAAGAGATCGCTCTGGCGCTGGAGGAACTGAAAGATGAGTAATGCAGAACACCTGGCTAACGTCATGGTCGAGGCCTTTATCGCCGCCGTGGAAAGCGGTGTCGATCTGGTGCCGGTGGTGGCCGACTCCACGTCGACGGCCAAAATCGCCCCCTTTATTAAGCAATTTCCCGGCCGGCTGGTGAACGTCGGCATCGCTGAGCAGAGTATGGTCGGCACCGCCGCCGGTCTGGCGCTGGGCGGCAAAGTGGCGGTGACCTGTAACGCCGCGCCGTTTCTTATTTCGCGGGCCAATGAGCAAATCAAAGTGGATGTCTGTTACAACAACACCAACGTGAAGCTGTTTGGCCTTAACGCCGGGGCCAGCTACGGTCCGCTGGCCAGCACCCACCATGCGATTGACGATCTGGCGGTGATGCGCGGCTTCGGCAATATCCAGATCTTCGCCCCCTCCACGCCGCGCGAATGTCGGCAGATTATCGACTATGCCCTTGCTTATCAGGGGCCGGTCTATATTCGCCTCGATGGCAAGGCGCTGCCGGAGCTGCTTGACGAGTCGTATTGCTTTGTACCCGGCGCCGTGCTGACTCTGCGCGAAGGCGAGGACGTCGCACTGGTGGCCACCGGTTCGACAGTGCATGAGGTAGTGGAGGCGGCGCAGCAGCTTGCCGACCTCGGCGTTCAGGCGAAAGTGGTCAGCGTGCCGTCGATCCGCCCCTGCGATACCGCCGCGCTGCTGGCGGCGCTGAAGCCGTGCAAAGCGGTGATCACCGTCGAAGAGCATAACGTCAACGGCGGGCTGGGCAGCCTGGTGGCCGAGGTGCTGGCGGAAGCGGGCGTGGGCATTGCCCTGCAGCGGTTGGGGATCCCGGACGGGGAGTACGCCGCCGCCGCCGATCGCGGCTGGATGCGCCAACAGCACGGGTTTGATGCCGCCGCCATCGTCGCCCGGGTGCAAAACAGGGGCTGATGGTCTGAACGCCCGTCGCGTGTAGCGCGGGCGTTTACTGCTGCAATGCGCAAAACGTGACGACCTGCTCCTCCGACGCTGTCCAGTACAGCGGATAGCGTTGCCCCGCAAACCGAAGCGCTAAGGTGCTTGCCGTTATTTCCACGATCTGAAAATCGGTGAACCCCAGCGCGCGCTGGCCTGCCGTCGGCGTCGCCTTAAACCCACTCTCTTTCGCCGAAAAGGCCAGCGTCAGCGCCAGCGGGAAGGGCAGGCCGCTGTGCAATAGCACCTTTTTTTCCGCCTCGTTGATAATGCTGCTCTCCAGCTCCGCCGCCAGCTGTGGAGTAAACCGGCGCTCGATGTCGACGCCCACCGGCCGGTCAGCGACCACCGCCAGCGTGCGCTGGCCGCAGTGGCTGATACTACCGAACCAGGGCGCGGGCCACAGCGGCTGGCGCCGATCGCCAATCGCGGGAGGCTGTTTTTCTCCCACCTCGCGCAGGGCGTACACCGCGGCGATGCGCCCGGCCAGGTGCTCCGCCTGCCGCTTGCGGCTCCAGCCGCTCAGGCTGGCGTGATAGGGCAACCACAACAGATCGGCAGCCTGAAAAGTCGCCGGGTCGAAGTCGATGTGCTGCAAGCGATAGCCGGCCAGCGGCAGGGTGGAGTGAAGAATGCGCATAAGGCAAGTATACCGCGGTTGTCCCCGCCCTTTATCCTGCAAGGGCGGGGGAGGGAGAACCCGCTATCAGAAGTGGGTGTTGACGCTCATATACCAGGTGCGGCCCGATTCGTTGTAGGTCTCGGCGCCGGCGCCGTACATCGTGCCGGTGGCGCCCCCGGTGGTCTGGGCGTTGCCCGCGCGCCAGTGGCGCTTGTCGAAGACGTTATCCACGCCGCCGGTCAGACTAACGTATTTGGTCACGTCCCAGGTCGCGCTCAGGCCGAGGATGCTGTAGGGGCTGACCTCGTTCTTCTCGCTGCCGGTGACCGGTTGACCCTTATAGTTGTACTTCTTCGGCTCCTGTTTGCCGTACCAGGTAAAGGTCGACTGCAGCGAAACGTCATCGCGTACTTGCCAGCTCAGCGTGGAGTTCAGCGTGTATTCCGGGATAATCGACAGCCGATCGCCGGTCTCTTTATTCTTACTCTGCAGCATGTAGGTGATGTTGTTGGTCCAGTTCACGGTCTCGCTCACCGGGACGTTCAGCGTACCTTCCAGGCCTTCCACCACCGCTTTTGGCACGTTTTCCCACTGGTAGAGATCGGTACCTTTACCGTTTTGATAGACCGGAGCATAGCCAGCTTCTATCTTGTTGCGGTAATCGTTGCGGAACCAGGTCACGCCCGCCAGCCAGCCGTCGCGTTTAAACTCGAGGCCAATCTCTTTGTTGATGCTGGTCTCGGCTTTTAAATCTTCATTCCCCTGCAGATAGCAGCCGTCTTTACTGGCGTAGCAGCCCTGGCCTTTGCTGTAGAGAATGTAGTTCGGGTTGGTCTGATACAGGCTCGGCGCTTTATAGGCGCGGGCGATACCCATCTTCAGCGTGAAGTCGTCCCACAGGCCCTGCGACAGATTGAGGGACGGGCTCCAGTTGTTGCCGACGATGCTGTGATGATCGAAACGCAGCGCCGGGGTCAGCATGGTGGTGTCGGTCAGCTCCATGTTGTTCTCAGCGAACAGGGAGAAGATCTCCGCCTTCGAGTAGGGGCTGCGGCCGGTGCTGTCGTAGCCCGGAATTTCTCCCCCCGACAGCGCCTGGGTGTTGGAGGCCTTATCCTTCATGCGCTGCTGGTTCCACTCGCTGCCCAGCGTCAGGTTCTGATTAACCAGATAGTCGAACGGGATGCTGACTTCGCTGTGCAGCATCACATCCGCCAGATCGATATCCGTGAACTGGTTGCTGTTGAAGATCCCCTCCGTCCCCCCGGCCAGGCCTTCGCCTTTGCGTGAGTTGCGGGTACGTTCGTACTGCGCCCAGTTGCTGGTGGTCACCCCGTTGTCCCAGGCGCCGTTCCAGGTGACCGAGTAGGTGTTGCGGTACAGACGGTTGGTCTCTTTGCCGTAGTTCTCTTTTACCAGGTCGTTGGAGTTGGTGTTCTGGGTGTCGCCTGCGTAGAGGTTGCCCTGGCGGCTGTAGCCTGCCTCAAACTCCAGCGACTGCATCGGCGCGAATTCCCAGCGCACCAGACCATCGATGTTTTTATTTTTTACCCCTTCGCGCCCGGCCGGCAGGGTGTCGGCATAGATCCCGGTACGTTCGGACTGATGGCCCTGGTTGATGTCCCAGGCGTCGGCCTGGGTTTTGTCGAGGTTACCGAACAGGCGGAAGCTGAAATCACCGCCCAGCGGGCCGCTGAGGCTGAAGTTGGTGCGCTTGGTGGAGCCTTCGTCTTTGTGCTCCGGGGCGTTCATATAGGTGTTCCAGGAGCCGTGCCACTCATCGCCGGTTTTTTTAGTGATGATATTCACCACGCCGCCGGCGGCGCCGTTGCCGTAGCGGGCGGCGGCCGGGCCGCGAATCACTTCGATGCGTTCGATCATCTCCGGCGGCACCCAGCTGGTGTCGCCGCGGGTGTCGCGCTCGCCGCGCCAGCCGAGACGCACGGAGTTGCGGCTGGTGACCGGCTTGCCGTCGATCAGGATCAGGGTGTTTTCCGGGCCCATGCCGCGGATATCAATCTGGCGGTTATTCCCGCGCTGGCCGCTGGTGGAGTTGCCGGTCAGGTTGACCCCCGGCATGGTGCGAATGATCTCCGAGACGTCGCGCGCCGGCGGACGTTTGCGGATCTCATCGGCGGTGATGGTGGAGACGCCCGGCGCCTGCAGGTTCTGCTCGGCGGCGGTGACCACCATGGTCTCTTCCGCGGCGCTGTTTTTATCGTCGGTGGCGGTTTCCGCTGCGCTTAACGGAAAAGCAACCCCGTAAATTCCCAGATTGACCAGCAAGGCCAGGGATTTGATCCTGTTATTCATTGTTATTCCTGCTTTTTTGTCGCCACGTTCCCCAAACGCCCCTTCCCACCGGGAGGGGAGGCGGCATAAATGTTGCCGGAAGAGGGCAAAGGCACTCCGTCGCTAGCTGAATAAGCTCTCTTCGACATGTGTTGTGAAAGACGCGCTTCCCACGGCGCGCTAATACGCTATTGCAAATGCAAATAGTTATCAATAATATTATCAATAAAGAATGACAATTAATTAAAAAAGTCACGCGATACATAGGGTTAATGACTGAATGTTAACGACAGGAAGCGAGGAGTGGTGGCGAACTCTGCAGGGACCGCAGTCCCGGGCGGTGGATGACGCCATCGAGGTGACGTTCTGGTGGCGGGATCCGGCGGGGGATGAAACGCGTTCTCCGCGCCGTCGGGTATGGCTCTATATCACCGGCGTGACCGACCACCATCAGAATGCGCGGCCGCAATCCCTGACGCGTCTGCCCGGGACCGACGCCTGGTGCTGGCGAACCACGCTGTCGCCGACCTGGCGCGGCAGCTACTGCTTTATTCCCTCCGACCGTGACGATGATTTTTCCCCTGAGGTGTTCAGCGCCGATAAGCCGGACCGCGCGCTGCTGCGCGAAGGCTGGCGCAAACTGCTGCCGCGGGCGATAGCCGATCCGCTGAACCCGCACAGCTGGCGGGGCGGACGCGGCCATGGCGTCTCCGCCCTGGAGATGCCGCAGGCGCCGGCGCAACCCGGCTGGGATCTGCTTAATGAGGCGCATCCTCCCGCCCGTTGCCTTGAGTGGCGCAGCGCGCGTCTGGGCAACCATCGCCGGGTCTGGATCTACACCCCCGGCGAGGCCGTCGACCCGCAAACGCGGCCCCTGGCGATCCTGCTTGACGGCCAGTTCTGGGCCGAAAGCATGCCGGTGTGGTCGCCGCTGGCCGCGCTGACCCGCGAGGGGAGGCTGCCGCCGGCGGTCTACCTGCTGATCGACGCGATCGACAACCAGCACCGCGGGGTTGAGCTGCCCTGTCATCGCGATTTCTGGCTGGCGGTGCAGGAGGAACTCCTGCCGCTGGTCCGCGGTCACGTCCCGTTCAGCGACCGCCCGGAGCGGACGGTGGTGGCCGGGCAAAGCTTCGGCGGCCTGGCGGCAATGTTCGCCGCCCTCAACTGGCCGCAGCGCTTTGGCTGCGTGCTCAGCCAGTCAGGCTCCTACTGGTGGCCGCATCGCGATGGCAGCGGGACGGGCTTTATCGGCGAACGTCTCCGCCAGGGCGAGGCGTCCGCGGCCGGGCTGCGCATCTGGCTGGAAGCGGGCCAGCGTGAACCGATTATTTTTCGCGCCAACCAGGCGCTGCTGGCGCAACTTACCACAACGCAGCAGACGATTTTCTGGCGTCAGGTTGACGGCGGGCATGATGCGCTTTGCTGGCGCGGCGGGCTGACGGCGGGGCTGATCCAGCTCTGGCAGCCTCTGCTGTCGCCCCCTTAGCACAGCGCTTTACGACAGGAGTTTGATATGCAATTCAGTAACCCCTTCGACAATCCGCAAGGGCAGTTTTACATTCTGCGCAATGACCAGCGGCAGTTCAGCCTGTGGCCGGGGCATTGCGCGCTGCCTGCCGGCTGGACGGTGGTGTGCCCTCCGCAGTCGGTCGAGGCGTGCAACGCCTGGCTGGCGGCCAACTGGCCGACACTGACCCCCGCCCATCATGCGGCATAAGGAGCTGACCATGACCACTCGTTTACCGCTGGTTGCCGCGCAGCCGGGGATCTGGATGGCCGAGCGCCTCTCCACTCTGCCTGGCGCCTGGAGCGTGGCCCACTATGTTGAACTGCGCGGCGCGCTCGACCCGGCGCTGCTGGGTAAGGCGATTGTCGCCGGGCTGCAGCAGGCGGATACCCTCAGCCTGCGCTTTGAGGAAGAGGAAGGGGAAGTCTGGCAGTGGCTGGCGGCGGAACGCACCTTTGGCGAACCGCCGATCGTTGACCTGCGTACGGCGCCGGATCCGCACCGCGCCGCCACGGAGCGGATGCAGGCGGATCTGGCGCAGGATCTGCGCGTCGACGGCGGCAACCCGCTGGTGTGCCATCAGCTGCTGCGCGTCGGCGACGACCGCTGGTACTGGTATCAGCGCTATCACCACTTGCTGGTGGATGGCTTCAGTTTCCCGGTGATTACCCGGCAGATCGCCGCCATTTACCGCGCCTGGCAGCGTGGAGAAGCCACCCCGGAATCGCCTTTCACCCCCTTTGCCGAGGTGGTGGACGAGTACCAGCGCTACGCCGGCAGCGAGGCCTGGCAGCGGGATAAAGCCTTCTGGCAGGCCCAGCGCCAGGCGTTACCGGCTCCCGCCTCGCTCTCTGCCGCCCCGCTGGGCGGGCGCGCCGCCGGGAGCGATATCTGGCGGATGAAGCTGGCGATGAACGCCGACGCCTTCCGCCGCCTGGCCGGCCATGCGCCGCAGTGTCAGCCCGCTGACCTGGCGCTGGCGCTCACCACGCTGTGGCTGGGCCGCCTGTGCAACCGGATGGACTACGCGGCGGGCTTTATCTTTATGCGCCGGATGGGCTCAGCGGCGCTGACCTCGACGGGGCCGGTGCTCAACGTCCTGCCTCTGGCGGTGCATATTGACGCCCAGGAGACGCTGGCGGACCTGGCGATGCGCCTCGCCGCGCAGCTGAAAAAGATGCGCCGCCATCAGCGCTATGACGCCGAGCAGATCGTCCGCGACAGCGGCAAAGCGGCCGGGGACGAACCGCTGTTCGGCCCGGTGCTAAACGTCAAAGTTTTTGATTACCGGGTGGATATCGACGGCGTCGAGGCGGTGACTCACACCCTCGCCACCGGCCCGGTCAACGACCTCGAGCTGGCGCTGTTCCCGGATGAGACCGGCGGGCTGTCGCTGGAGATCCTCGCTAACAAGGCCCGGTACGATGAAGCCGAGCTGCGTCGCCACATGGCGCGACTGACCGCGCTGCTGGCGCAGTTTGCCGCCGATCCGACGCTACGCTGCGGCGAAGCGGAGATGCTCTCCGCCGACGAGCAGGCCCGGCTGGCGGCGGTCAACGATACCGCTATGCCGCTGCCCGCCACCACCCTCAGCGCGCTGGTGGCCGACCAGGCGCGGAAGACCCCGGATGCTCCGGCGCTGGCGGATGCTAACTGGCAGTTCAGCTATCGTGAGATGCGTCAGCAGGTGGTGGCGCTCGCGCAGCTGCTGCGTCAGCGCGGCGTGAAGCCGGGCGACAGCGTGGCGGTGGCCCTGCCGCGCTCGGTGTTCCTGACCCTGGCGCTGCACGGCATTGTCGAAGCGGGAGCCGCCTGGCTGCCGCTGGACACTGGCTACCCGGACGACCGCCTGCGGATGATGCTGGAAGACGCCCGGCCGTCGCTGCTGATCGCCACGGAGGATCAGCTGGCCCGCTTCAGCGATATCCCCGGGCTGGAGAGCCTCTGCTACCAGCAGCCGCTGGCCGTTGCGGATGACGCGCCGCTGGCGCTGTCAAAACCGGAGCATACCGCCTATATCATCTTTACCTCTGGCTCCACCGGGCGGCCAAAAGGGGTGATGGTCGGCCAGACCGCCATCGTCAACCGCCTGCTGTGGATGCAGGATCGTTATCCGTTATCTGCCGACGACGTGGTGGCGCAGAAAACGCCGTGCAGTTTTGACGTGTCGGTGTGGGAGTTCTGGTGGCCGTTTATCGCCGGCGCGCAGCTGGTGATGGCCGAGCCGGAGGCGCACCGCGACCCGCAGGCGATGCAGCAGTTCTTCGCCCACTACGGCGTGACCACCACCCACTTTGTGCCGTCGATGCTGGCGGCGTTTGTCGCCTCGCTGGATGCCGACAGCGTGGCCGCCTGCCGCACGCTGCGGCGGGTATTCTGCAGCGGCGAAGCGCTGCCGACGGAATTGTGCCGCGAATGGGAGCGCTTGACCGGCGCGCCGCTGCATAACCTGTACGGCCCGACGGAAGCGGCGGTGGACGTCAGCTGGTATCCGGCCTGCGGGCCTGAGCTGGCGGCGGTGACCGGCAGCAGCGTACCGATTGGCTGGCCGGTATGGAACACCGGGCTGCGCATTCTTGATGCCGCGATGCGCCCGGTGCCGCCGGGGGTGGCCGGGGATCTCTATCTCACCGGCATTCAGCTGGCGCAGGGCTATCTGGGGCGCCCGGACCTCACCGCCAGCCGCTTTATCGCCGACCCGTTTGCCCCCGGCGAGCGGATGTATCGCACCGGCGACGTGGCGCGCTGGCTGGCGAACGGCGCGGTGGAGTATCTTGGCCGCAGCGACGATCAGCTGAAGATCCGCGGGCAGCGCATCGAGCTTGGCGAGATTGACCGGGTGATGTCGGCCCTGCCGGACGTGGCGCAGGCGGTGAGTCACGCCTGCGTCTTCAACCAGGCGGCGGCGACCGGCGGCGATGCCCGGCAGCTGGTGGGCTATCTGGTCTCTGACTCCGGCCTGCCGCTGGATACCGCGGCGCTGAAAGCGCGGCTGGCGGAACAGCTGCCGCCGCATATGGTCCCGGTGGTGCTGATGCAGCTCCCCGACCTGCCGCTCAGCGCCAATGGCAAACTGGACCGCAAAGCGCTGCCGCTGCCGACCCTCGGCGGCGAGCGCAGCGGCCGGCCGCCGGAGCCCGGGATGGAAACCGTTGTCGCCGCCGCCTTCAGTCAGTTGCTGGGCTGCGAGGTGAATGATATCGACGCTGATTTCTTCGCCCTCGGCGGCCATTCGCTGCTGGCGATGCGCCTGGCGGCGCAGCTCAGCCGCCAGCTGGCGCGGCAGGTGACCCCGGGGCAGGTGATGGTGGCCTCGACGGTGGGCAAACTGAGCGCGCTGCTGGCCGCCGATCTCAGCGATGAGCAGGCTCAGCGCCTGGGGCTGGGTGCGCTTCTGCCGCTGCGCGAGAGCGACGGCCCAACGCTGTTCTGTTTCCATCCGGCCTCCGGCTTCGCCTGGCAGTTCAGCGTGCTCGCGCGCTATCTCAGCCCGCGCTGGTCGATTACCGGTATTCAGTCGCCGCGCCCGCAGGGGCCGATGGCCGGCGCCGCCAGCCTCGACGAGGTGTGCGAGCATCATCTGCAAACGCTGTTGGCGCAGCAGCCGCACGGTCCTTATTATCTGTTCGGTTATTCGCTCGGCGGCACCTTAGCCCAGGGCATTGCCGCCCGCTTGCGCCAGCGCGGCGAAGCGGTGGCCTTCCTCGGCCTACTGGATACCTGGCCGCCGGAGACGCAAAACTGGGCGGAGAAAGAGGCGAACGGGCTGGATCCGGCGGTGCTGGCGGAAATTGCCCGCGAGCGCGAAGCGTTCCTCGCCGCCCAGCAGGGGCAAGCCTCCGGCGAGCTGTTCAGCGCCATCGAAGGCAACTATGCCGACGCGGTGCGGCTGTTAACCACCGCGCACAGCGCGAAGTTTGACGGCAAGGCGACGCTGTTCGTGGCGGAGAAGACGCGGCAGGCGGGGATGGATCCGCAGGTCGTATGGGGCCCGTGGGTGGGCGAGCTGGAGGTGTTCAGCCAGAACTGCGCCCACGTCGACATTATCTCCCCGCAGGCCTTTGAAGCCATCGGCCCGGTGGTCAGGGAGATTCTGGGATAACGGTTGAGTTCGGGCTACAGCAGGTAGCCCGGCTCAGCGTCGCGCAAGCCGGGGAAAGGGGAAATTACCGGCGGCCCAGCGGCACCACCAGCGGCGTATGCGCCACCGGATCCTCAATGATCGTGCAGCGCAGACCGTAAATCCGTTCAATCAGATCCGCCGTGACGATCTCCTTCGGCGCCCCCTCGGCGACGATCTTACCGTCGCGCAGGGCGATCAGGTGGGTGGCGTAGCGGCAGGCCTGGTTCAGATCGTGCAGCACCGCCGCCAGGGTATAGCCCTTCTCGCGATTCAGCTCGCTCAACAGCTCCAGCAGGTCGATCTGATGGCTGATGTCCAGCCAGGTGGTCGGCTCATCCAGCAGCATAATCGCCGTCTCCTGGGCCAGCACCATCGCAATCCACGCCCGCTGCCGCTGGCCGCCGGAAAGCGTATCGACGCTCTGCAGTGCCAGGTCGCTGATCCCGGTGGCCCGCATCGCATTATTCACCGCCGCTTCATCTTCTTTGCGCCAGCGGGTGAACAGCGGCTGGTGCGGGTAGCGCCCGCGGGCCACCAGCTCCTGCACCGTAATATCGCCAGGAGTGGTGGCATTTTGCGCCAGCAAGCCGATGCGGCGGGCGACCTCTTTACTGGCGTACTGCTGGATCTGCGCGCCGTCGAGCCAGACATGGCCGCTGGCCGGCGTCATCAGACGGCTGAGGGTGCGCAGCAGCGTCGACTTGCCGCAGCCGTTGGGGCCGATAATGGCGGTGAAGTGGCCGTCAGGGATGGTCACGTTCAGCGACTCGGCGATGGTCTTGTTCCCGTAGGCCAGGGTTAACTGCTCGCCGCGCAAACGGGAGGGGACAGCACTCATTTTTTGCGGGACTCCTGAATCAATAATGCAATAAGGTAAATACCGCCGAGGCTGACGGTTAGCACGCCCACCGGCAGCTGCCAGGGCATAAACAGCCGCTGGGCGCCGTAATCGGCCAGCGCCAGCAGCAGCGCGCCGCACAGGGCCGACTGGCTCAATCCCCAGCGGGCCGTGCCGCTCAGGCGGCGGGCGATGTGCGGCGCCACCAGCGCGATAAATGAGATGGGCCCGGCCAGCGCCGTCGAGGCGGCGGTGAGCACCACCGCCACCAGCATCAGCAGCAGGCGCGAACGCTCAACCTGCACGCCCAGCGCGCAGGCGGTATCGTCGCCCATCTCCAGCAGCCGCATCCGACGAACCAGCAGGGCGCTGCCCACCAGCATCAGCAGGATCAGCGGCGCCGACGGCCAGGTTTTACCCCAGGTCAGGCCGTTAAGCGATCCGGCGTTCCACAGGCCCGCAGAAAGGGCGGTCTCCAGCGAGGCGCGCAGCAGCAGCCAGGTGTTGAAGGCCACCAGCATGGCGCGTACGCCGATGCCGATAATAATCAGGCGAAAGGTCTCGATGCCGTTGCGCCAGGCCAGCAGCCAGACCACCAGCGAGGTGAGTACCCCGCCGGCCATCGCCGCCAGGGCAATCGCCGTCAGGTTCTGGCCGAAGAGAACCATCGCCACCAGCACGCCGCTCCAGGCGCCGGTGTTAAAGCCCATCACGTCCGGGCTGCCGAGCGGGTTACGGGTCAGCGACTGGAAAATGGCGCCGCTGACGCCGAGCGCGGCGCCGATGAGCAGCGCCATTAACACCCGCGGCAGCCGCCATTCGTTCACCACCATCGCGACGTTGCGCGGCGCGTCGCCGAACAGGGCGGAGAAGACCTGGTCAATCGTTAGCGGCACCGGGCCTTGCGCCAGCCCGAGCAGGGAAATCAACAGGCTGGCGGCCATCAGCAGCAGACAGCTGGCTATCAGGCGGCGGGACGGGGCAATCACAGGCCACCTCCGCGCGGCTGGCGTCGCACCAGCCAGATCAGCACCGGCGCGCCGAGAAAGGCGCTCACCACCGATACCCGCAGTTCGCCGGGCACCAGCAGGCGGCCAATCACGTCGGCAAACAGCAGCAGGGCCGGGGTGGCCAGCAGGGTGACCGGCAGCGACCAGCGATGATCGGCCCCCACCAGCCAGCGGGCCATATGCGGCATCATCAGGCCGATAAAGGCGATCGGGCCGACCACGGCGGTAGCGCTGCCGCACAGGACGGTAATCACAATCAGGCCGATCAGCTGGGTGCGGGCGACGCGGCTGCCGAGGGCGGTGGCGGTATCGTTGCCGAGGCTCAGGCTGTTAAGCGCCCGGCTCAGCAGCAGGGCGGCGATCCCCGCCATCGCCACCGGCAGCAGGACAATTTTCAGGGTTTGCAGGGTGCGGATATCCAGCGAACCGGCCTGCCAGAAGCGCAGCTGATCGTAGACGTCCGGGTTGAGCAGGGCGATGCCGTTGGACAGCCCCTCCAGTACCGCCGCGAGGGCGACCCCGGCGAGGGTGAGGCGCACCGGGCTCAGCTGGCCGCCGCCTTGACTGCCGGTGAAGGCCACCAGCAGCGAGGCGCAGAGCGCACCGCAAAACGCCAGCAGCAGCTGTTCCTGCGGGGAGGTGATCCCGAACAGCGCCGCGCCGAGGACGATGGCGAAGCTGGCGCCGGAGTTGACCCCCAGCAGGCCGGGGTCGGCCAGCGGGTTACGGGTGAGCGTTTGCATCAGCGCGCCGGCGAGGCCGAGGGCGACGCCGGCCAGCAGA
The DNA here is from genome assembly GCF_040064755.1 of Klebsiella sp. GB_Kp056. Taxonomy (NCBI): domain Bacteria; kingdom Pseudomonadati; phylum Pseudomonadota; class Gammaproteobacteria; order Enterobacterales; family Enterobacteriaceae; genus Klebsiella; species Klebsiella sp. GB_Kp056. The sequence goes on from NZ_JBEAJA010000066.1 coordinate 38,230, forward strand.
CCGGCCAGGGTGCGCGGCAGGCGCGCGTCCAGCACGATGGTGCAGTCGGCGCTTTGACAGGTTCCGCTAAAGGCGGTGAATACCGTGCCGATCGGCAACGATTTGGCGCCGATGGTCAGGCTAAGCGCGGCGGCTAAGGCGAGTAACAGCAACAATCCGGGCACGGCGACAGAGCGTACCGCGGTCGTAGAAAACGACATAACTGACATCCCTGATATGATAATGATAGTAATTATCGTTATCGATTTTATTCAGCTATGGTAGCATGACCCACAGTAAAAAGGGTATTAAAAATAACGACAAGGCGCTGTAATGAACCGACAATCCTGGCTGCTCAACCTCAGCCTGCTGAAAACTCACCCGGCGTTTCGCGCCGTTTTTATCGCTCGCTTTATCTCTATTCTGTCGCTTGGCCTGCTGGGCGTGGCCATCCCGGTGCAGATCCAGATGATGACCCATTCGACCTGGCAGGTCGGGTTGTCGGTGACGCTGACCGGCGCGTCGATGTTTATTGGCCTGATGGTGGGGGGCGTACTGGCCGACCGCTATGAGCGCAAACGCCTGATCCTGCTGGCGCGCGGCACCTGCGGCGTGGGCTTTGTCGGCCTGTGTCTGAACGCCCTGCTGCCGGAGCCGTCGCTGGCGGCGATCTACCTGCTGGGGATCTGGGATGGGTTCTTCGCTTCGTTGGGGGTGACCGCGCTGCTGGCGGCGACGCCGGCGCTGGTGGGGCGGGAAAATCTGATGCAGGCCGGGGCCATCACTATGCTCACGGTGCGCCTGGGCTCGGTGATTTCGCCGATGATTGGCGGCCTGCTGCTGGCCTCCGGCGGCGTGGCCTGGAATTTCGGCCTGGCGGCGGCGGGGACCTTTATCACCACCTTAACCCTGCTGCGTCTGCCACAGCTACCGCCGCCTCCGCAGCCGCGCGAGCATCCGCTGCGTTCCCTGCTGGCGGGGCTGACCTTCCTCTGCCAGAGTCCGCTTATCGGCGGGATTGCGCTGCTAGGCGGCCTGCTGACCATGGCCAGCGCGGTGCGGGTCCTCTATCCGGCGCTGGCCGGGAGCTGGCAGATGTCGGCCGGGCAGATTGGCCTGCTGTACGCCGCGATTCCGCTCGGCGCGGCGCTGGGGGCGTTGACCAGCGGCCAGCTGGCCCAGACCGTGCGGCCGGGTGCGCTGATGCTGGCGACGACGGTGTGCTCCTTTGTCGCCATTGCGCTGTTCAGCCTGATGCCGCACTGGGCGTTGGGCGCGCTGTGCCTGGCGCTGTTTGGCTGGCTGAGCGCTATTAGCTCGCTGCTGCAGTACACCCTGATCCAGACCCAGACGCCGGAACATATGCTCGGGCGAATTAACGGTCTGTGGACCGCGCAGAACGTTACCGGCGACGCCATCGGCGCGGCGCTGCTCGGCGGGTTAGGGGCGGTGATGACGCCGGTCGCTTCCGCCAGCGCCAGCGGCTGGGCGCTGGCCCTCGTCGGCGTGCTGCTGGTGGGGCTGCTACGCGAGCTGCGCCGTTTCCAGCGCCCGGAAATAGTCAACGAAAGCTGAGTACGGTGCGATTGCCCGGTGGCGGCTACGCCTTACCGGGCCTACGGTACCGGGGCCTCGGGCGTTGTAGGCCGGGCAAGCGTAGCGCCGCCCGGCAAAGCGTTCCGACCGCATACTCGTCATGATGCCCGGTGGCGGCTGCGCCTTACCGGGCCTGGGGTCTGGCCTGGAGGGCGCAAGCGTTGTAGGCCGGGCAAGCGCCGCGCCGCCCGGCAAGGTGTTCAGGCCGCGCCGCCCGGCAAAAGCGTTCAGGCCGCGTACCCGTCCCGATGGCACGGCCCGCGTTAGCCGAACAGGCTGGAGAGACGCTGGAGCACCAGCAGGGCGCTGTAGTAGTCAAGACGGAAGGTCTCGGTGCCCAGCGGGTAAACGCGTTTGCCTTCGACCGCCGGGAGATGCGCCAGCAGCGGGTTGGCGTAAATGGCATCGACATCTTTCTGGTCGCCAGCGAACAGGAACAGGCTCTGGCCGTTCAGACCGGCGGCCAGGTTCTCCCCGCCCAGCTGCACGATATCGTGGCGTTTGCCCTGACTATGGCTGGCGGGCAGGCCGCCCGGCAGCGTCGCCAGGCTAAAGCCCAGCTGTTCGAGCATCTGCCCCTGGGCCGATTCCGGCGTCCAGATATTGGCGCTGTGCGCGGCGGCGGTATAGACGAGGGCGGTGACCGGCTGCGGCGGCAGCTTCATTTTTTCTTTTAACGAAACGAGCTGTTTATTGAAGTCGGCGATGCGCGCGCTGGCCTGCTGCTCATGGCCGGTGATCTGCCCCAACTGGTTAAGCAGCGTTTGCCAGCTTTTATCGTCATAGTTGATGACCAGCGTCGGGGCGATCGTTTTGAGCTGATCGTACAGCGGCAGGGCGGAGTCGCCGCCGGTGGCGCTCACCAGGATCAGATCCGGCATCTGGGCGGCCACTGCTTCCGCGCTCGGTTCGCCGATGTACAGCCGCGCCAGCTTGCGGGATTTGGCGACCTCACTCCACTGGCGCAGAAAGCCCTGGCTATCGGCCACGCGGTTGTTCGGGGTGGTGGCGCCGCTGGCGACCACCGGGGCGTCGATCGCCAGCAGCGAGCCGGTGAGGGTCACGCTGGTGGAGACAATGCGCAGCGGCTGGCTCGGCAGGGTGTGCGTTCCGTAGCTGTCGGTGACCTGGCGCGGCCAGTCCGCCGCCTGGGCTGAGGTAATTCCTAAAAACAACAGCATGCCGGCCAGCGCGCCGCGGCGGTAAAAAGAAGAGAAGTTCACGTCATCGCATCCTGATTCGAAGGGTAATAAATGCGTCTCATTTTCAACTTTGCGCCGACAGGATGCAAGCCAAAGTGGCGGCGCGATGACGTAACGCGGTTGACATGACGGGCAATACCTTTTAGGTTAGCCAACCAAAATACAAATGATAATTATTCGTAATATATTTATCGTTTTTGGAGGATGATATGGAAACGTCACTGGCTGAGGATGTACAGAAATCTACCCGGACCTTGTCGCCGGACAGCTTCTTCTTTATGTCGCCGTACCGCAGTTTTAGCACCTCAGGCTGCTTCCGCCGCTTCTCAGCGCCCGCCGACGGCGGCGATGCGCTGAATGGCGAGTTCCAGCAGCAGATGGCCGCCGCCTTTGCCGAGGCCCGGGCGGCGGGGATCCGCAAGCCGGTGATGGTTGGGGCCATCCCGTTCGACACCTGTCAGCCTTCCGAGCTCTATATCCCGGAGCGCTGGGAAGCGTTCTCGCGCCCGGAAAAACAGCGTTCCGCCCGCTATGCCGCGCCGCTGGAGGCGATGGAGGTGGTGGAACGTAGGGAGATCCCGGAACAGGATGCGTTTTTAGCCATGGTGGAACGCGCCGCCGCGCTGACCGCCACGCCGGAAGTGGACAAAGTGGTGCTATCACGACTTATCGATATCACCACCCGCGATCCTGTCGATAGCGGCGCCCTGATGGAGCGACTGATCGCCCAGAACCCCGCCAGCTTCAACTTCCATGTGCCGCTCTCCGACGGCGGCGTGCTGCTGGGCGCCAGCCCGGAGCTGCTGCTGCGTAAAGAAGGACCGCACTTCAGCTCGCTGCCGCTGGCCGGCTCCGCCCGCCGCCAGCCGGACGATGTGCTGGACCGCGAAGCGGGCAACAGGCTGCTGGCGTCCGGCAAAGATCGCCACGAGCACGAACTGGTGACCCAGGCGATGAAGAGCGTGCTGGGCCCGCGCAGCAGCCAGCTGTCGCTGCCGGCATCGCCGCAGCTGATCACCACCCCGACGCTCTGGCATCTGGCGACGCCGATCGAGGGCACGGCGCTGGCGGAAGAAAACGCCATGTCGCTGGCCTGCCTGCTGCACCCGACTCCGGCGCTGAGCGGCTTCCCGCACCAGGCGGCGAAGCGCCTGATTGCCGACCTGGAACCCTTCGACCGCCAGCTGTTCGGCGGCATCGTCGGCTGGTGTGACGATGAAGGCAACGGCGAATGGGTGGTGACCATCCGCTGCGCGCGTCTGCAGCAGCGTACGCTGCGCCTGTTTGCCGGCGCGGGCATCGTTCCGGCCTCCTCGCCGCTGGGCGAATGGCGCGAAACCGGCGTCAAACTGACCACCATGCTTAACGTATTTGGCTTGAATTAAGAGGCAAGGATGATTGCATTTACCCGTTGGCCGGATGAGTTCGCGGCCCGCTATCGCCAAAAAGGCTACTGGCAGGATCTGCCATTAACCAATCTGATCACCCGTCACGCGGAAAACGACGCCGTGGCGATTATCGATGGCGATCGACACATTAGCTACCGCCAGTTTAACCAGCGGGTGGACAACCTTGCCTGCTCTCTGCAGCGTCAGGGACTGAAGCGCGGGGAAACCGCGCTGGTGCAGCTGGGCAACGTCGCCGAGTTTTACATCACCTTCTTCGCGCTGCTGCGTATCGGCGTCGCGCCGGTGAACGCGTTGTTCAGCCACCAGCGCAGCGAGCTTAACGCCTACGCCGCGCAGATTAAACCGGCGCTGCTGATCGCCGACCGCGAGCACGCGCTGTTTGCCGACGATAGCTTTCTTCACGCGTTTATCGCTGAACATCCTTCCCTGCGCGTGGCGCTGCTGCGTAACGACGGCGGCGAGCGCGAGCTGGCGACGGAGATTAACCGCCCGGCGGATAACTTTATCGCTAACCCAACCCCTGCCGACGAAGTGGCCTTTTTCCAGCTCTCCGGCGGCAGCACCGGGACGCCGAAGCTGATCCCGCGTACCCATAACGATTACGACTACAGTATCCGCCGCAGCAACGAGATCTGCGGGATTAACGCTGAGACGCGTTACCTCAACGCGCTGCCGGCGGCGCATAACTATGCGATGAGCTCCCCGGGGTCGCTGGGCGTCTTCCTCGCCGGCGGGCGGGTGATCCTCGCCGCCGACCCCAGCGCCACCCTCTGTTTCCCGCTGATTGAAAAACATCAGATCAACGTCGCCTCGCTGGTGCCGCCGGCGGTCAGCCTGTGGCTGCAGGCGATCCATGAATGGGGCGGCAATGCCCAGCTGCAGTCGCTGCAGCTGCTGCAGGTCGGCGGCGCGCGCCTGTCGGCGACCCTTGCCGCGCGCATCCCGGCGGAAATTGGCTGCCAGCTGCAGCAGGTGTTCGGCATGGCGGAGGGGCTGGTGAATTACACCCGCCTTAACGACAGCCCTGAGCGGATTATTCATACCCAGGGCTGCCCGATGTGCCCGGACGATGAAGTGTGGGTGGCGGATGCCGACGGCAACCCGCTGCCGCGCGGCGAAGTGGGCCGCCTGATGACCCGCGGGCCGTACACCTTCCGCGGCTACTACAACAGCCCGCAGCATAACGCGGAAGCCTTTGACGCCGACGGGTTTTACTGTTCCGGCGATCTGATATCGATCGATGAAGACGGGTATATCACCGTCCAGGGCCGGGAAAAAGACCAGATCAACCGCGGCGGCGAGAAGATCGCCGCCGAAGAGATCGAAAACCTGCTGCTGCGCCATGAGGCGGTGATCCACGCCGCGTTGGTCAGCATTGAAGACAACCTGCTGGGCGAGAAGAGCTGCGCTTACCTGGTGGCGACCTCGCCGCTGCGCGCCGTCGCGGTGCGCCGCTTCCTGCGCGAGCAGGGGGTGGCTGAATTTAAACTGCCGGACCGCGTGGAGTGCGTTGCCGCGCTGCCGCTGACGCCGGTGGGCAAAGTCGATAAGAAACAATTACGTCAGTGGCTGGCCGAAGGCAAGCTGGGCTGAAGGAGAACAGAAAATGGCAATCCCTAAATTACAGGCTTACGCGCTGCCGGAAGCCAGCGATATCCCGGCGAACAAAGTCAGCTGGGCCTTTGAGCCCTCCCGCGCCGCGCTGCTGATCCACGATATGCAGGAGTATTTCCTCAATTTCTGGGGCGAAAACAGCGCGATGATGGAGAAAGTGGTGGCCAATATCGCCGCCCTGCGCGACTTCTGCAAACAGAACGGCATTCCGGTGTACTACACCGCCCAGCCGAAAGAGCAGAGCGATGAAGATCGCGCGCTGCTGAATGATATGTGGGGGCCGGGGCTGACCCGTTCGCCGGAGCAGCAGCAGGTGATTGCCGCCCTGGCGCCGGATGAAGACGACACCGTGCTGGTGAAATGGCGCTACAGCGCGTTTCATCGCTCGCCGTTGGAGGCGATGCTGAAGGAGAGCGGCCGCGACCAGCTGATCATCACCGGCGTGTATGCCCATATCGGCTGCATGACCACCGCCACCGACGCCTTTATGCGCGATATCAAACCGTTCTTTGTCGCCGACGCGCTGGCGGACTTCAGCCGCGAAGAGCACCTGATGGCGCTGAAATACGTCGCCGGCCGCTCCGGCCGCGTGGTGATGACCGAAGCGCTGTTGCCGCTGCCGGCCTCCAAAGCGGCGCTGCGCGCGCTGATCCTGCCGCTGCTCGACGAATCCGACGAACCGCTGGATGATGAAAACCTGATCGACTACGGTCTGGATTCGGTGCGGATGATGGCCCTGGCCGCCCGCTGGCGCAAAGTGCACGGCGATATCGACTTCGTGATGCTGGCGAAAAACCCGACCATCGACGCCTGGTGGGCGCTGCTTTCCCGCGAGGTACGATAATGGCGGCGCTGGATTTTCGCGGTCAGACCGTGTGGGTGACCGGCGCAGGTAAAGGGATCGGTTATGCCACCGCGCTGGCTTTTGTGGAGGCCGGCGCCAACGTCACCGGTTTCGACCTCGCCTTTGACGGCGAACGCTACCCGTTTGCGACCGAAACGCTGGACGTCGCCGATGCCGACCGGGTGCGCGAGGTGTGCAGCCGCCTGTTGGCGAACACCGAGCGGTTAGACGTGCTGGTGAACGCCGCCGGGATCCTGCGCATGGGCGCCACCGACCAGCTAAGCGCGGAAGACTGGCAGCAGACCTTCGCGGTCAACGTCGGCGGGGCGTTCAACCTGTTTCAGCAGACGATGGCCCAGTTCCGTCGCCAGCGGGGCGGGGCCATCGTCACCGTCGCCTCCGATGCCGCGCACACGCCGCGCATCGGCATGAGCGCCTATGGCGCCTCGAAGGCGGCGCTGAAAAGCCTGGCGCTGACCGTCGGCCTTGAGCTGGCGGGCAGCGGGGTGCGCTGTAATCTGGTCTCGCCGGGCTCTACCGATACCGATATGCAGCGCACGCTGTGGGTCAGCGACGATGCGGAGCAGCAGCGGATCCGCGGTTTCGGCGAGCAGTTTAAGCTCGGCATCCCGCTGGGTAAGATTGCCCGCCCGCAGGAGATTGCGAATACCATTCTGTTCCTCGCCTCTGCTCATGCCAGCCATATCACCCTGCAGGATATCGTGGTGGACGGCGGCTCGACGCTGGGGGCGTAAATGGCCTGGAAACGAGCGCTCACGCTGGCGGCGCTGAACGCCAGCAGCGAAAACACCCTGGTGGCGCATCTGGGGATCGTCTACACCCGGCTGGAGGCGGGGCTGCTGGAGGCGGAGATGCCGGTGGATGCCCGCACCCATCAGCCGTTTGGCCTGCTGCACGGCGGCGCTTCAGCGGCGCTGGCGGAGACGCTGGGGTCGATGGCCGGCTGGCTGATGACCGACGAGGGGCAGTGCGTGGTCGGCACCGAGCTGAACGCCACCCATCACCGGGCGGTCTCCAGCGGGAAAGTGCGCGGCGAGTGCCGCCCGCTGCATCTTGGCCGGCAGAGCCAGAGCTGGGAGATTGTGGTGTATGACGAGAAGGGGCTGCGCTGCTGCACCTGTCGTCTGGGCACCGCGGTGCTGGGCTAAGTAGCCACGCTTTCCCCGGCTTGCGCTGCGCTGAGCCGGGCTACGTATCGGCGCAATGGGTAGCCCGGATAAGGCGCAGCGCGCCGCCATCCGGGAATATCCCTGCTCGCGCTGCGCTTAGCAGGGCTACGGTTTCTGGGCCAGGAAGCCGCTGTTTCCCCGGCTTGCGCTGCGCTGAGCCGGGCTACGTATCGGCGCAATGGGTAGCC
>NZ_JBEAJA010000067.1:0-43278 GCF_040064755.1 Klebsiella sp. GB_Kp056
GAGCAACTGTTTGATAACTCAGGTTCAGCAGCCTTCCGTAGGCCGGATAAGGCGTTAGCCGCCATCCGGCACATCGACGGGAACGTCGTTGGATACAACTTGCCCGGCGGCGCTGCGCTTGCGCGGGCCTACAGAGTTGAGCAACTGTTTGATAACTCAGGTTCAGCAGCCTTCCGTAGGCCGGATAAGGCGTAGCCGCCATCCGGGTGACTTGTGCGGCAAAAGCGGCGGGAATTAGCCTTCGTTTTCCGCCAGTTCGCGCAGGTACTGGAAGATCAGGCGCGCGGATTTCGGCGGTTTGTTGCCTTCTTTCTCTTTCTTCGCATTGCGGATCAGGGAACGCAGCTGCTGACGGTCAGCATCTGGCCACAGGTTCAGCACTTCAGCTACGGCGTCATCCCCGTCGTCAATCAGTCGGTCACGGATCTGCTCCAGCTTGTGGAACAGCGCAACTTGCTGGTTGTGGCGGTTTTTCAGCTTATCCAGCGCCTGACGAATCGGATCGACATCGCGATTGCGCAGCATCTTACCGATAAGCTGCAGTTGGCGGCGGCGACCCTCTTTTTTGATTCGCTGGGCGAGTTCGATGGCGTCGCGCAGGTCAGTATCCAGCGGAATTTTATCCAGCGCGTTTTTCCCCAGGTCAACGAGTTCCGCGCCAAGACGCTTCAGTTCTTCCGCGTCGCGCTTAATTTCACTCTTACTGACCCAGATAATTTCATCGTCTTCATCCTCGATATCATCACCGGGAACGTCGTCGAGCCAGTCTTCGGGCTGCTTTGTCATCTCAGGCTCCTTAAAAAAAGAGGCTAATGTTACCAGTTAAGGCGCGCACTGAAAAACGGTTCTCTGTTAGACTTCAGTTAACTCCTTCTTACATTATGGCATTAGCAATGAAAGTGATCTCTCAAGTTGCCCAGCAACGTAAGACGCTGGAAGAGGCCGTGACCACGGCGCTGGAACTGGCGGCAGGTAAATCCGATGGCGCGGAAGTCTCCGTCAGCAAGACGACGGGCATCGGCGTCAGCACCCGCTATGGCGAAGTGGAGAATGTAGAATTCAATAGCGATGGGGCGTTAGGCATCACGGTTTACCATCAGAACCGCAAGGGCAGCGCCTCTTCCACCGATCTCAGCCCGGACGCCATCGCCCGCACCGTGCAGGCGGCGCTGGATATCGCCCGCTACACCTCCCCGGATCCTTTCGCCGGCGTGGCGGATAAAGAGCTGCTGGCCTTTGACGCCCCGGATCTGGACCTGTTCCACCCGGCGGAGGTCTCCCCGGATGAGGCCATCGAACTGGCCGCCCGCGCAGAGCAAGCGGCGCTGAAGGCCGATAAACGCATCACCAACACCGAAGGCGGCAGCTTTAACAGCCACTACGGCATCAAAGTGTTCGGCAACAGCCATGGCATGCTGCAGAGCTACTGTTCGACTCGCCACTCCCTTTCCAGCTGCGTGATCGCGGAAGATGACGGCGACATGGAACGCGACTACGCCTATACCATTGGCCGGGCGATCGAGGATCTGCAGTCCCCGGAATGGGTCGGGGAAGAGTGCGCCCGCCGCACCCTGTCGCGCCTCGCGCCGCGTAAGCTGTCGACCATGAAGGCGCCGGTGATTTTCGCCAATGAAGTGGCGACCGGGCTGTTTGGCCACCTGGTCGGAGCGATTGCCGGTGGTTCGGTATACCGCAAATCCACCTTCCTGCTCGATTCGCTGGGCAAACAAATTTTGCCGGAGTGGCTGACCATTGAAGAGCATCCGCACCTGCGTAAAGGACTGGCCTCCACGCCGTTCGACAGCGAAGGCGTGCGCACCGAGCGTCGCGATATCGTCAAAGACGGCGTGCTGACCCAGTGGCTGCTGACCAACTACTCCGCCCGCAAGCTGGGGATGAAAAGCACCGGCCACGCCGGCGGCATCCATAACTGGCGCATCAACGGCCGCGGCCTGAGTTTTGCAAAGATGCTTAAAGAGATGGGCACCGGTCTTGTGGTTACCGAACTGATGGGGCAGGGTGTCAGTGGCGTCACTGGCGACTACTCACGCGGCGCATCCGGCTTCTGGGTAGAAAATGGCGAAATTCAATATCCTGTCAGTGAGATCACCATTGCAGGAAATCTGAAAGAAATGTGGCGTAATATCGTGACCATCGGCGATGATATTGAAACGCGCAGCAACATTCAGTGCGGTTCTGTGCTGCTGCCGGAGATGAAAATCGCCGGGCAATAACACCTGTTTGCTTAAATAATAAAAAGGAAGTGAGCAATGCGTAAAAAACTGTTAGCGATGCTGGCTGTCTCTGCTTTTGCGCTCGGTTCAGCCTCGGCCTTTGCCGACCTGGGCGAAGACATGGACACTCTGGCAGAAAATCTGCAAGTGGTACAGAAAACCTCCGACGCCGGCGAGCTGAAAGCGGCGCTGAATAAGATGCGTACCGCCGCGGTTGATGCCCAGAAAGAGACGCCGCCGAAGCTGGAAGGTAAAGCGGCCGACAGCGCTGAGATGAAAGATTACCGTCACGGTCTGGATATTCTGATCGGCCAGATCGACGGCGCGCTGAAGCTGGCGAATGAAGGCAAGGTGAAAGAGGCGCAGGCCGCCGCGGAGGAGTTTAAAACCACCCGCAACACCTACCATAAGAAGTACCGCTAACTGCCGTTTTCGGGAGGCATCAGCCGATGTCTCCCGCCTGAAAGCCTACCGATATCACACTTTTCGATCTCTTTTTCCGGCCTTTCCGCAGCCGCGGGCTGCGCATTCACGCGCATTGTTGTGATACGTCTCACGCCATAATTGCTGTTTTTTCATTTTTCCAGTGAATGTGTGGGGTCGATCACGCCTGCCGTCTCCCTTTCCACTTCGAAGTGGAAAACAACTCGCTACAAACTCCCATCCCCCGGCGCTACTTTGATTCCCAGAGACATCAGCGGGGTATCAGAAGTGAATAACGGAGCGGTAATACACGACGTAGGGGAGCAGGCAGCGCAGACCGAACGCCTGGCTGACAAGGTGCTGCAGCAGGTTTTTGCCCTGTTAAGCCGTCACGGCATCGTCCCTAACGACGTTCAGGAGCAAATGCTGACCTCCCACGTGCGGGCGATGGCCCACCGGTCAATCAGCGGGGAACCGCTGCCGGAAGTGGATGCCAGCCTGTTCGAAGAGATTTCACCAGATTCAATGACGTTGGCCCGCGAAGTGGTCGCGCAGTTCGGCAACCTGCCTGATGAAGAGGCCTGGCTGCTCTCCGTCCATTTCGAAGTCGCAAAAGAAAACCTGTAAGGAGCAAAACATGGAACAAATCACCGTAGTTATTGGCGACCGTCTGGGTAAAGGCCAAAAAGTCGCCGCAGGCGCAGAGAAAGCCGGCGCACGTGCAGTGGTCGTCCCTGGCGTTGCTGCCGACATGAAGCTTGGCGACATGATGAAAGCGGAAAACGCCACCTTCGGCATCTCCTTCTGCGGCAGCGGCGGCGCCGGCGCCATCACCGCCCAGACCAAACACGGCTACAAAGCGAAATACGGCATGCGTTCCGTGGAAGAGGGCGTCACCGCCATCAACGAAGGCTGCAACGTGCTGGGCTTCGGCTTTATGGATAAAGAAGAGCTGGGCGAGCGGCTGGTAGAGGCCTGGAAAAAGAAATACGGCGCATAAGTATGAAAGAGCAATTCACCACCACGGTGAGGGTTGCCGGCAAAGGCGAAAGCAAATCACGGGCCTTCGCCGATGCCCTGAACCATGTGCAGGCTGCGGTGATGAAAACGTCATCGCACATTCTGCTGCGTATTGAGCCACAGGACGTGACGGTTGTTCATGCGCGCGAAGCGGTACGAAAAGAGGCCTTCCTGTTTTTCTTTTTGCGCCGTGAACGACGGACCTACAGCGTGGAGCTGGACGTCACCGTCAACGTGACCGCCATCGATCTCGATAAAGTGGATTTCGTCACGCAAACCTGATTGTTAGCAAAGGGTCTGACTATGTTCCTGATAATATTAATAAAATCGCTTATCATCGGCGGCCTGGTCGGCGTCGGCGTGGGCGCCGGAGCGGCACGCATGTTTCATGCCCCTACCACCCAGGGGATGGGGGCGTTTCGAACCCTGGGCGAGCTGAACTCCTGTGAGGGCGATCCGGCTTCCCACTTCTCCTTTGGCCTCGGTTTCTTCTTTAACGCCTGGGCCTCTTCCGTTGCAGCAGGCTCCTTCACCCAGGATGTTGACCACCGCATTATCCCCAACTGGGGCGCGGCGGCGCTGATGCTGAAAAATCGTAACGTCGGCGAAACGCTGCACGATCCGAAAAAAATGGCTATCTCCTGCGGCATCATCGGCATGATCGTCGTCGCCTTCCTTAACCTCACCGCCTCGTCCGTACCGGAAGCGCTGCAGGTGACCGCGGTTAAGGTACTGGTCCCGGCGGCAAACCTGCTGGTGAACACCGTGATGCCGGTGATCTTCTGGCTGGCGGCGATCGACGCCGGTAAAAAATCAGGCTTCTGGGCGACCATCTTCGGCGGCGCGGCGCAGCTGATTATGGGCAACGCCGTACCGGGGCTGGTGCTGGGCATCCTGATCGGCAAAGGCGTTGAAGAGAGCGGCTGGAACCGGGTCACCAAAGTGATGATGGTGGCCATTGTCGCCCTGTTCGTCCTCAGCGGCTTCTTCCGCGGCTTCGACATGAAGATGATCGAATCCTTCCATCTGACCGTGCCGAACTGGCTGGACATGATCCACAACTCACTCAGCGGCAAGTAACGGGAGCCTGATAATGGAACAGAATAAAGGTTTTTGGTATGCCGACTGGTCGTTCCCGATCTTCGTTGGCCTGCTCTCCTCCGGCGTCTTCGCCGGGACCCACATGTACTACCTGTACGGCATCGGCGCCTTTAACGAAGTCGCCTTCGTGGCGATGCTGAAGTCGGGGATTGATACCGGCGTTTACGGCGCGGTGGCGGCGTTTGGCGCCAGCTTCCTGTTCGCCCGCATCATCGAAGGGTCGCTGGTGGGGATCCTCGATATCGGCGGCGCTATTCAGACCGGGATCGGTCTTGGCGTCCCGGCGCTGCTGCTCGGCGCGGGCTTTGTCTTCCCGGTGGCGAACTTCGCCGCCTCGCTGGCAACCGGCCTGATCCTCGGCCTGGCGGTGGGCTACATCATCATTCTGGCGCGTAAGTTCACCATCAACCAGAGCGACTCTACCTACGGCGCCGACGTGATGATGGGGGCCGGGAATGCCTCCGGCCGCTTCCTCGGCCCCTTGATCATCCTCAGCGCAATGACCGCCTCGATTCCTATCGGGATCGGCTCGCTGGTTGGCGCCCTGCTGTTCTACATCTGGCAGAAACCGATCACCGGCGGCGCTATCCTCGGCGCGATGATCCTCGGCTCCATTTTCCCGGTGGCGATTAGCTAATCGCCCGATGGCGCGGCGCTTATCGGGCCTACACGTCAGCGCGATTGGTAGGCCGGATAAGGCGGTACGCCGCCATCCGGCAACAGATACACTCTTTCATCAGGAGATAGCTATGTTAGATTTACTCCTGCGCCGCGCGCGCCTCGTCGACGATACCCTGACTGATATCGCCATTCAGGACGGGAAAATCGCGGCGCTGGGCGAGATTAGCGCGCCCTCCCGCAAAACCCTCGATCTGCAGGGCAACAGCTACGTCAGCGCCGGCTGGATTGACTCCCACGTTCACTGCTACCCGAATTCGCCAATTTATCACGATGAGCCGGACAGCGTCGGTATCGCCACCGGCGTCACCACCGTGATTGATGCCGGCAGCACCGGCGCCGACGATGTCGATGAGTTCTATCAACTGACCCGTAAAGCGGCGACGGAAGTCTATGCCCTGCTCAATATCTCCCGCGTCGGGCTGATTGCCCAGAATGAACTGGCCAATATGACCAATATTGACGCCGAGGCGGTGAAGCAGGCGGTGCAGCGTCATCCCGATTTTATCGTTGGTCTGAAGGCGCGGATGAGCAGCAGCGTGGTGGGGGAAAACGGCATTACGCCGCTGGCGCGCGCCAAGGCGATTCAGCAGGAAAACGGCGACCTGCCGCTGATGGTGCACATTGGCAACAATCCGCCGAACCTCGATGAAATCGCCGATCTGCTGAGCCGCGGCGACATCATTACCCACTGCTATAACGGCAAACCGAACCGCATTCTGAATCCTGCCGGCGAACTGCGCAGTTCGATTACTCGCGCCCTGCAGCGCGGCGTGCGCCTCGACGTCGGCCACGGTACCGCCAGCTTCAGCTTTGAAGTGGCGCGCCGGGCGATTGCGCTGGGCATTCTGCCGCACACCATCAGCTCGGATATTTACTGCCGTAACCGCATCGACGGCCCTGTGCGTTCGCTGGCGCTGGTGATGTCGAAATTTCTCGCCATCGGCATGACCCTGCCGCAGGTGATTGCCTGCGTGACCGTCAGCGCTGCCGAGGGGCTGCGCCTGTCGCATAAAGGGCGGCTGGAAGTGGGTTTCGACGCCGATCTCACGCTATTTCGCCTGGAGCGCCAGCCAACGCTGCTGGTGGATGCCGAAAAAGAGAGCCTCCAGGCAGACAACATTTTGGTGCCGCTGGCCGCGATCCGCGCGGGCAAAGGCTATCTGACCGAACAAGGGAGCGCGGAACATGCCTTCGATTTTTGAAAAATACCATTTAAAACAAGTTATTAACACTTCTGGCCGGATGACGGCGCTGGGCGTTTCCACGCCGCGTCCGGAAGTGGTGGAAGCCGCGATGGCCGGCATGAACCAGTACTTTGAAATGAAAGATCTGGTGAATAAAACCGGCGAGTACATCGCCAGGCTGCTGGACGTGGAAGGGGCGACCGTGGTCTCCTGCGCCTCGGCAGGGATTGCCCAGTCGGTGGCGGCGGTGCTGGTAAAGGACAGCGACTGGCTGCTGGAGAACCTGCACGTCACGCCGATAGAGCATAACGAAATCGTCCTGCCGAAGGGCCACAACGTCAACTTCGGCGCGCCGGTCGGCACCATGGTGGCGCTGGGCGGCGGCAGGCTGGTGGAAGCGGGCTACGCCAACGAATGCTCTGCTGAACAGCTGGCGGCAGCGATCACCCCGCGCACCGCGGCGATCCTCTACATCAAATCCCACCACTGCGTGCAGAAAAGCATGCTCAACGTGGCGCAGGCCGCGGAAGTGGCGCGTCAGCATCATTTACCGCTGATCGTCGACGCGGCGGCGGAGGAAGATCTGCAGGGCTACTACCGCATGGGCGCCGACCTGGTGATCTACAGCGGCGCGAAAGCGATTGAAGGGCCGACCAGCGGGCTGGTGATCGGCAAAACGCAGTACGTCGAGTGGGTTAAACGCCAGTCGATGGGGATTGGCCGGGCGATGAAAGTGGGTAAAGAGGGGATCCTCGGCCTGACCTGCGCCATTGAACACTACCTGACGGCAAGCAAAGAGAGCGGTGAAGAGATGGTGGCGAAGATGACGCCGTTTATCGAACAGCTCAATACCCTCAACGGCGTCACTGCCCGCGTGGTATGGGACAGCGCCGGCCGCGATATCGCCCGCGCCGAAATCAAATTCGACGAAGCGGTGACCGGCGTGAAGACCGGCGATCTGGTTAACGCGCTGAAGCAGGGCGAATACGCCATCTACTTCCGCGGCTATAAAGCGAATGAAGGCATTATCGAAGCCGATGTCCGCAGCGTTGACGCCCAGCAGCTGGCGGTAGTCGCCCGCCGTATCGCGGAAGTTCTGAACAAGGAGAAACAAGCATGAAACTGACCCCAAACTTTTACCGTGACCGCGTGTGCCTGAACGTCCTGGCGGGTAGCAAAGACAACGCCCGGGAAATCTACGACGCGGCGGAAGGTCATGTCCTGGTCGGCGTGCTCTCCAAAAACTACCCGGACGTCGCCAGCGCGGTGGCCGATATGCGCGACTACGCGAAGCTGATTGATAACGCCCTCTCCGTCGGGCTGGGCGCAGGGGATCCGAATCAGTCGGCGATGGTGAGCGAGATTTCGCGCCAGGTGCAGCCGCAGCACGTCAATCAGGTCTTCACCGGCGTGGCCACCAGCCGTGCGCTGCTCGGGCAGAACGAAACGGTGGTCAACGGCCTGGTCTCGCCCACCGGCACCCCGGGTGTGGTGAAGATCTCCACCGGCCCGCTGAGCAGCGGCGCGGCGGATGGGATTGTGCCGCTGGAAACCGCCATCGCGCTGTTAAAAGATATGGGCGGCAGCTCCATCAAATACTTCCCGATGGGCGGCCTGAAGCACCGCGACGAGTTCGAGGCGGTGGCCAAAGCCTGCGCCGCGCACGATTTCTGGCTGGAGCCGACCGGCGGTATCGATCTGGAAAACTACAGCGAGATCCTGAAGATCGCCCTCGATGCCGGGGTGAGCAAAATCATCCCGCATATCTACAGCTCGATTATCGATAAGGCCAGCGGCAACACCCGCCCGGCCGATGTTCGCCAGCTGCTGGAGATGACCAAACAGTTAGTGAAGTAGTGCCCTTGCCCCTCACCCTCAAAGGGTGAGGGGCAGCTTATCCCACTGAACCATCAAGGAGTTGCTATGCCTGTCGCTCGTCATCTGCTTGTCGCTTCACTGTCCCTGTTTGCCGCCGCCGCCGGCGCCGCGCAAACTCACTATGCCTGGGTAGGCACCTATAATCCCAATGGCGAAGGTCTGTACCGCTTTACCGTTGATAGCCAAACCGGCGCGCTACGTGACAGGACGCTGGTGAGCTCGTTGCCGAACGCCGCGCAGCTGACCGTCTCGCGCGATGGCAAAACGCTGTATGCCGCCAGCGAGGTGGAGAAAGGCGTGGTGCAGGCGTGGCGCATCGAGAAGAACGGCGAGCTGACCGCACTCAATCAGGTCGCCTCCGGCGGCGCCGGGCCGGTTTATCTCTCCCTGACGCCGAACGGTAAACAGCTGCTGGTGGCCAACTACGTCAGCGGCAGCATCGCCGTGCTACCGGTGAAAGAGGATGGTAGCCTGGGCGAGGCGGTGGACAGGCATCAGGATGAAGGCCCGGCAGGGGCCGAACGCCCGGCGGCGGCCGTCGAGGGCAGCTTCGCCATCAGCGATCACAATGGCCCGCACGCCCATATGATCGCCGCCGATCCCAGCGGGAAATTTGTTTACTCCACCGATCTGGGGCTGGATCGGATCTATCAGTATCGGCTGGATAGCGCCAGCGGCAAGCTGACGCCGAACGATCCGCCGTTTATCGCCGCCTCGTCGCCGGGAGCCGGCCCGCGCCACTTCGTCTTCACGCCAAAGGGCGACGGTCTGTGGCTGATTAACGAGGAAGCGTCGACGCTGACCTTCTATCATCTGGATCAGCAAAGCGGTCTGCTGCGCGAAGGCAAAACCGTCTCCGCGCTGCCGAAAGAGTATAAGGGCACCAGCTTTGCCGCCGGCCTGGCGCTGAGCAACGACGGCAAACAGCTGTACGTCGCCAATCGTCTGCATAACAGCATCGCCCACTTTACGGTGCAGGCCGACGGCCGCCTGCGCCACCAGGAGGATATCTGGACGCGCGGAGATTACCCCCGCACGCTGACCCTGGATAATCAGGGGCAGTGGCTGTACGTCATGAACCAGCGTAGCGATAATATTACCCGCTTCAGCGTGGCGCCGAAGGATGGCAAATTGACCTTTGTCTCAGACTACACGCCGGTCGGCAGTCCATCGCAGATGGTGATTTCCGCCCAACCCTGAGCCGTAACCACAAGGAACTGACATGCGATTTCCCAACCAACGCTTAGCGCAACTCTTCACCCTGCTGCGGAATGAAACGCTGCCGCAGGATGAGCTGGCGCAACGCCTGTCGGTTTCCACTCGTACCGTGCGCGCCGATATTACCGCCCTGAATGCGCTACTGGCGCAGTATGGCGCGCAGTTTATCCTTAACCGCGGCAGCGGTTATCAGCTGAAAATTGATAACCCGGCGAGCTTTCAGGCGCTGGAGGAGACGGCGCCGAAGGCGCAGCATGTCCCGCGTACCGCCCAGGATCGCATCACTTTCCTGCTGGTGCGTTTTCTGACGTCGGCGTTCTCGATCAAGCTGGAAGACCTGGCGGATGAGTGGTTCGTCAGCCGCGCCACGCTGCAAAACGATATGGTCGAGGTGCGCGAGCGCTTCCAGCGCTATCAGCTAACCCTTGAAACCCGCCCGCGCCACGGCATGAAGCTGTTCGGTAGCGAGGTATCGGTTCGCGCCTGCCTCACCGACCTGCTGTGGGAGCTAACCCAGCAGGGCGGTATCGCGCCGCCGATCGGCGCCGAGGCCTTTGCAGAGGAGGTGCCTGCGCTGCTGGAGCCGGTGCTGCAGGAGACGCTCACGCGCCACCATATTCGTCTCACCGACGTCGGCGAGCGCTTTATCTGCCTGTACGGGGCGGTGGTGGTGCGTCGCGTCAGCGAAGGCTACCCGCTGGCGGATTTTAGTGCTGAAGATGTGGCGCAGAACGTCCGCGATGCCGCGCGCGATCTGGCGGGAGAGCTACAGCGGTTGGCCGGAAAACCTTTATCGCCCGCGGAAGAAGAGTGGCTGTGCGTGCATATCGCCGCCCGTCAGGTACAGGACGTGGACCCGGAAACCATCAGCGCCGACGATGACGAAGCGCTGGTCAACTACATCCTGCGCTACATCAACAGCCAGTATAACTACAACCTGCTGGACGATGCCCAGCTGCACGCCGATCTGCTGACCCACATAAAGACCATGATCACCCGCGTGCGCTACCAGATCATGATCCCCAATCCGCTGCTGGATAACATCAAACAGCACTACCCGATGGCCTGGGATATGACCCTCGCCGCGGTCTCCAGCTGGGGCAAATATACTCCGTACACCATCAGCGAAAACGAAATCGGCTTTCTGGTGCTGCATATCGGCGTCGGGCTGGAGCGCCACTACAACATCGGCTACCAGCGTCAGCCGCAGGTGCTGCTGGTGTGCGATACCAGCAATGCGATGGTGCGGATGATCGAGGCGATCCTGCAGCGCAAATATCCGCAGCTGGAGATCGCCGCCACCATTTCCCAGCGCGAATACGAACAGCGGGACGCGATCGAGGCGGATTTTGTTATCTCCACGGTGCGGATCAGCGAAAAAGACAAGCCGGTAGTGACCATCGCGCCGTTCCCCACTGACTATCAACTGGATCAGATCGGCAAGCTGGTGCTGGTGGACCGTACCCGTCCATGGATGCTGAATAAGTACTTCGATGCCGCCCACTTCCGGGTAGTCGATACGCCGATGGATCAGCAAACGCTGTTCGCCGAGCTGTGCCAGCAGCTGCTGGAGGAAGGCTTTGTTGACGCCGAGTTTCATGCTTCGGTGGTGGAGCGTGAAGCGATTGTCAGCACCATGCTCGGCGATGGCATTGCGCTGCCGCACTCCCTGGGGCTACTGGCGAAAAAGACGGTGGTCTATACCGTCATTGCCCCGCAGGGCATCGCCTGGGGTGATGAAACCGCTCATATCATCTTCCTGCTCGCTATCAGCAAGCGCGAGTATGAAGAGGCGATGGCGATCTACGATATTTTCGTGACTTTCCTGCGCGAGCGCGCCATGAGCCGCCTCGCCGCGACCCGCAGCTTCGATGAGTTTAAAACGGTGGCGATGGAGTGCGTCAGCCGGTTTTGAGAGGCGTTTTCCAGATTCGAGTGTAATGCAAATGTAATGCTATAATGCATTACAAAATATCCCTTTCTGGAGGCATAATGGCCACGCTCAACGTTCGACTGGACGATAAACTCAAAAAAGAGGCTTATGCCGTGCTGGAGAAACTCGATATGACGCCAACGGAGGCGGTGCGCCTGCTGTTTCAATACATTGCGGAAAATGGCCGCATGCCAGTGAAAAGTATGACTATCAGCGATAGCGAAGCGGCATTATTACGCACCGTCCGCGAGCGGCTGGAAAACCCGCAGCCGGAGGTGAAGGTGAGTCTGGATGACCTATGAACTGGCGTTTGATCCGCGTGCCTGGCGCGAATGGCAGAAGCTTGGCGAGACGATCAAAAAACAGTTCAAAAATAAGCTCCAGCAGGTTGTGCAGAATCCGCGAATTGCATCGGCCAGTCTGAGTGATTTACCGGATTGCTACAAAATCAAGCTTAAGGCGTCAGGTTATCGGTTGGTGTATCAAGTACGGGATAGTTTGGTGGTGGTTTACGTTATTGCCATTGGCTAAAGAGAGAAAGCGGCCGTTTATCATCAGGCTAATAAACGGCTCTAAACGCTATCGCAAATGATGTACCACCTGGTTGCTGCTGCCGCGCCAGATCAGCGCCGGGTCTTTTAAATCCTGCACAAACTTACCGTCGACCAGCACGTTGATCAGGTTCACCACCTGCATCTGCGCCTCATTCAGCTCATCCAGTTTATAGCCGGTCCAGACCCAGATATCTTTGCCGGGGCATTCGGCACGCACGCGCTGAACCAGTTTGAGGATCTCCGCGACGTTCTGCGGATGCAGCGGATCGCCGCCGGAGAGTGAAATCCCCTGGCGTTTGATGCGTGTATCGTTGAGATCGGCAATGATGCGGTCGGCCATCTCGGCGGTAAACGGCATGCCGGAGTTCACCCGCCAGGTGCTTTTGTTGTAGCAGCCGGGGCACTCATGGACGCAGCCAGAGACAAACAGGGTGCAGCGGGTGCCGGGGCCGTTGACAATATCTACCGGGTAGTACTGATGGTAATTCATTGTTTCCTCTTCTCATTTGCCGATGTAGCGGCGTTGGCTGCGCTCGCTCGCCCGGGTCACTTACTCCAGTAAGCTCCCCGGGACTTACTCGTTTGCCGCCTTGCTACAACGCCAACTGATTTGAGGAAACCCACCTGGCTGTTTGGGATTCCCTCGTTTGCCGCCTTGCTCTGACGCTAATGGCTTTGCGAAAACGGAGGTGCTGTGCATTTGTAAAGGGAACGGCTCCCGGCGTCGCTGCGCTCGCCCGGGCTACGAAAAGCCGCATACGCGGTTGTAGCCCGGATAAGGCGCTTTGCGCCGCGATCCGGGAACGGCGCCTTAGTGGCCAAACGGCTACGGGGCCGGTTCCCTCTCCCCGTTGGGGAGAGGGGGAGGGGCTAAACCAGCTGGAATTAACCGATCTGCCCGTTGCCCAGGTGCTTCACGCGGCGCTTCACTTCTTCCTGCTTGCCGGCGTTGAACGGACGCGCGTCCGGACTGCCGAGGTAGCCGCACACCCGACGGGTAACGGAAACGCGGGAGGCGTCGTGGTTACCGCATTTCGGGCAGGTAAAGCCCTTGCTGGTGCACTCGAACTCGCCGGTGAAACCGCACTCGTAGCACTCATCGATCGGCGTGTTAGTGCCGTAGTACGGCACATGCTGATAGCTGTAATCCCATACGTCTTCCAGCGCCTTCAGGTTGTGCTGGATGTTTGGGTATTCGCCGTAGCAAATGAAGCCCCCGTTAGCCAGCGGCGGATACGGCGCTTCAAAATCGATCTTGTCGTACGGGTTGACCTTCTTCTCCACGTCGAGGTGGAAGCTGTTGGTGTAGTAACCTTTGTCGGTCACGCCCTCCACCACGCCAAACTCGGCGGTGTCGAGACGGCAGAAGCGGTCGCACAGGTTTTCGCTCGGCGTGCTGTACAGGCTAAAACCGTAGCCGGTCTCTTCTTTCCACAAATCGACGGCGTCGCGCAGGCGCTGGACGATGGCCACACCCTTCTCGCGCAGCGCCTCGCTGTCGTACATATGCTGGTTGCCGTACAGCGCATTGATAGTTTCATGGATACCGATATAGCCCAGCGAAATCGACGCCCGGCCGTTTTTAAAGATCTCGGAGACGTCGTCGTCGGCTTTCAGCCGCACGCCGCAGGCCCCTTCCATATAGAGGATCGGCGCCACGCGCGCTTTTACCCCTTCCAGGCGGGCAATGCGGGTCATCAGCGCTTTGCGCGCCAGCTGCAGGCGCTCGTCCAGCAGCGCCCAGAAGGCGGCTTCATCGCCTTTCGCTTCCAGGGCGATGCGCGGCAGGTTGAGGCTGATGACGCCGAGGTTATTGCGCCCATCGTGCACCTGCTCGCCGTTCTCGTTTTCCCACACCCCGAGGAAGCTGCGGCAGCCCATCGGCGTTTTGAACGACCCGGTAACCTTCACCACCTGGTCGTAGTTGAGGATATCCGGGTACATGCGCTTGCTGGCGCACTCCAGCGCCAGCTGTTTGATGTCGTAGTTCGGGTCGCCGAACTTATGGTTCAGGCCGTCACGGATCGCGAACACCAGTTTCGGGAACACCGCGGTCTTACGGTTTTTACCGAGGCCGGCAATGCGGTTGCGCAGAATCGACTGCTGGATCAGCCGCGATTCCCAGCTGGTGCCGAGACCGAACCCGAAGGTGACGAACGGCGTCTGGCCGTTGGCGGTATGCAGCGTGTTAACCTCATACTCCAGCGACTGGAAGGCGTCGTAGCACTCTTTTTCGGTACGGGCGCGGGCATAGCCTTCGGCATCCGGGATCTGCCACTCTTCGGCGATTTTACGATGCTTGTTAAAGCTTTCGCTGACGAACGGCGCCAGCACTTCATCGATACGGTTGATGGTGGTGCCGCCGTAAATATGGCTGGCGACCTGGGCGATGATCTGCGCGGTCACCGCCGTGGCGGTAGAGATAGATTTCGGCGGCTCGATCTCCGCGTTGCCCATCTTAAAGCCCTGGGTCAGCATGCCTTTCAGGTCGATCAGCATGCAGTTAAACATCGGGAAGAAGGGCGAGTAATCGAGGTCATGATAGTGGATCATGCCGCGTTCGTGGGCCATCACCACATCGTGAGGCAGCAGGTGCTGTCGGGCGTAGTGCTTGGCGACGATACCGGCCAGCAGGTCGCGCTGGGTCGGGATGACTTTACTGTCCTTGTTGGCGTTTTCGTTGAGCAGCGCGGAGTTGGTCTGCTCGACGAGGCCGCGGATCTCCTGATTGAGGCGGCCGCGCTTCTCACGCTGGCTATCGCGGTCATGGCGATACTCAATGTAGGCGCGCGCCAGCTGCTTATAGGGGCCGGACATCAGCTGGTTCTCCACCGCGGTCTGGATCTCGTTGATGTCGACCTGGGCGCGGCCCTGCATTTGTTGGCTAACGACTTCTGCGACGGTGGCGCAATAGTCTGCGTCATCGACTCCCGCTGCTTTAGCTGCACGCAGAATTGCTTCCTGAATGCGCTCTGACTTGAACGGCACTTTACAGCCATCACGTTTCATCACATGCGGTGTCATGATCACTCCATATATAGAACAGGTTATCCACAGAGGCGGAGGTTATCCCGAAGGCGCTGTACGCTACGGCTCGTGCTGTTTGCCTTCAGATCCGGCCCGTTTTATCCACATCTCATCACCGCCAAACATCGACAAGATATGGTGACATAATAGACGATTAATACAACATGTAGGGCCGGGACGCATTTTAAGTTCTATATGTAGTGATTTGCATCAAAGATGTTTGCGATTTTATTGACCCAGAACAAGGTAAAAAGGTGAGAGTACGGATGATGGGCGCTGGCGATAAATGTAAATTTATCTGGCTGGAAAATAAGCAAAAATGCCTAGCGTTCGCCACCGGCGCCAGGCATGACCTTCTCATTTCGGGAGGGCAGGGGACACCTTACGCCTGCAGCCACCATACCGCTTCGAACGGCCGCAGCGTCAGCCCGGTTGGGCGGGGCGTGGTCTCGGCATAGTTGCTGATGATCATCTTCCACTCGCCCGGGGCGTCCTCAGGCTGCCAGGCCTGCAGGTCGCGGCTCAGGTTGGCGGCGACCACCAGCGTTTGTCCCTGCCACTGACGGCGATAGCACCACAGCGACGGATGGTCAGGCAGGAGATCCTGATAATCGCCCCAGGTCAGCAGCGGCAGGGTTTTACGCAGCGTAATCAGCTGCTGATAGGCATAAAACACCGAATCAGGGTCCGCCAGCGCCGCCTCGACGTTGATCTCCCGGTAGTTATCGCCAAGGCCGATCCACGGTTCGCCATCGCTAAAGCCACCGTTCTCGCCACCATGCCACGGCATCGGCGTGCGGCTGTTGTCGCGCGACTTGCTGGCAAGGATCGCCAGCAGTTCGTCCGGACTTTGCCCCTGCGCCGCACGTTCGATAAACATATTGTGGCTCTCGACGTCGCGATAATCGCTGATGCTGTTGAAGTGCGGATTGGTCATGCCGATCTCTTCGCCCTGATAAATATAGGGCGTGCCCTGCATGCCGTGCAGCACCATCGCCAGCATCTTCGCCGCCGGCACCCGGTACTCGCCTTCGTCGCCAAAGCGCGAGACGATGCGCGGCTGATCGTGATTACACCAGAACAGCGCGTTCCACGCCCGGTTGTGCATCCCCTGCTGCCAGTGGCGGAACAGCGCCTTCAGCGCCACATAGTCCGGGCGGGCGAGGGTCCACTTCTCCCCACCGGGATAATCGACTTTTAAATGGTGGAAGTTAAAGGTCATCGACAGCTCGCGGCCGTCCAGCGCGGCGTACTGCTGGCAGTGTTCCAGCGAGGTGGAAGACATCTCGCCGACGGTCATCAGATGACGCGGCGTGAAGACATCGCGGCTCATCTCCTGCAGGAACTCATGCACCCGCGGGCCGTCGGTGTAGAAGCGGCGGCCATCCCCGTCCGCATCGCAGGGAAAGGCCTGATCCTTCGAGATCAGGTTGACCACGTCGAGGCGCAGGCCGTCGACGCCGCGGTCGGCCCAGAATTCGCAGACCTTTTTCAGCTCGGCGCGCACCGCCGGGTTCTCCCAGTTGAGATCCGCCTGCTCAATGGCGAACAGGTGCAGATAATACTGACCGCTGTCGGCATGCCACTGCCAGGCGTTGCCGCCAAACTTGGAGCGCCAGTTGTTCGGCAGGGCGTCCGGTTCGCCGTCGCGCCAGATATAGAACTGACGGTAGGGGCTCTCCTTATTCAGCGACTGACGGAACCACTCGTGTTCGGTCGAGGTATGGTTCAGCACCATATCCAGCACGATGCGGATCCCGCGGGCCTTCGCTTCCGCCACCAGGGCGTCAAAATCGGCCATCGTGCCGTAGGAGGGATCGATGGCGGTGTAGTTTGCCACGTCGTAGCCGTTATCCACCTGCGGTGAAACGTAGAACGGCGTCAGCCAGATGGCGTCGACCCCAAGCTTTTGCAGATAGTCGAGGCGGGAGGTGACGCCGCGCAGGTCGCCGGTGCCGCTGCCGGTGGTATCCTGAAAACTCTTCGGATAGATTTGATAAATAACGCCGTTTTGCCACCAGTGGGGGAGATGATTCATAGTACTTTCCTGCTGCAACGAGGGGCGCTAAAGGCGCCCCGAAAGAAGAAGTTAGACAATCTGCAAGGTGCCCTGACGGTACTTGCGCTGATACACCACGGTGGTGAGGATAATCGGCACCACCACCGCGATGGCCATCGCCATGGCGTACACCTGCCAGTAGCTCGGCTGGATGGAGAGGATCCCCGGCAGGCCGCCGACGCCGATGCCGTTCGCCAGCACGCCGTTCAGGCCGCACAGCAGGCCGGCGAGGCCGGAGCCGATCATTGCGCACAGCATCGGGAAGCGGTACTTCAAGTTGATACCGTACATTGCCGGCTCGGTGACCCCGAGATAGGCGGAGATCGCCGCCGGTACCGAGATTTCACGTTCATTCTGCTTGCGGCTGGCGATGATGATACCAACCACCGCCGACGCCTGGGCAATGTTGGACAGCGCAATCAGCGGCCACACCGGGGTTCCGCCCATGCTCTGGATCATCTGCATATCGATGGCGAGGGTGGTCTGATGGACACCGGTAATCACCAGCGGCGCGTAGAGGAAGCCAAACAGCGCGGCGCCGATCGGCGCGAAGCTGCCGGTTAACAGATGGCGCACTGCGAAGGCCACGCCGTCGCCGATCAGGCGGCCGAACGGACCGATAATGGCGTGCGCGAGGAATACCGCGAGGATCAGCGAGCAGACCGGCACAATGACCAGATAGAGGTAGTCAGGCACAATGCGCTTGAGGCGCGTCTCGATAAAGCCTAAGGTCAGGCCCGCCAGCAGGGCCGGGATGACCTGCGCCTGGTAGCCGACTTTAGCAATGGTAAACAGGCCGAAGTTCCACACCTCCGGCACCTGCTGGCCGAGGAGATAGGCGTTCATCAGCTGCGGGGACACCAGGGTCACGCCCAGGACGATCCCAAGGATCGGCGTACCGCCCATCTTCTTCACCGCCGACCAGCAGATCCCCACCGGCAGATAGAAGAAGATCGCCTCGCCAATCAGCCACAGGAAGTCATAGATGGTTTTCAGCGACGGGTGCATCTGGGCCAGCGTCTGGCCGTTGCTCATGGGTAAGTCGCCGATGACGTTGCGGAAACCGAGGATCAGACCGCCGCTGATCAGCGCCGGCAGCAGCGGGAAGAAGATCTCGGCGAAGTGCGAGATCAGCTGTTCATGCCACTTCATATTTTGCCGCGCGGCCTGTTTGACCTGCTCTTTATCGGCGGAAGTCTGACCGGTGGTCGCCAGCAGGGCCTTGTAGTAATCACCCACCTCGGTGCCGATGACCACCTGGAACTGGCCGGCGTTAGTGAAGCATCCCTTCACCATGCGCAGCTGCTCAATCTCTTTTGGTCTGGCGATGGCCGGGTCGTTCAGCACAAAGCGCAAACGGGTAATACAGTGGCTGACGGTGGCGATATTGCCGCGCCCGCCCACCAGTTCGATCAGTTTATCGATGTCCTGCTGGTTTACTTTGCTCATGATGAAGCCTCAAAAACAGAGGGGAGAGATGCCGTTTTTACCTTGAGGGCATCCTAACCGTTCCGCTTGATTTGCAAAATGGGAACGTTCCCGAAACCCGGCGACGATCACATAAATCGCCCGAACGAGATTAATTGAGGGCGGCGGGAATCACGATCTGGCGGGGATCGACGCTGCCGGCGATCTGCTCGATCAGCTGCCGGGCGGCCCGGCGTCCGGACTCGGCATAGCCAGGATCGACGGTCAATATTTCCGGGTGGAGAAACTTCATCAGCGGCGTGCTGCCGACGCTGGCGAGCTGCAGCGCATCGCGGCCCTGCTGCTGGAGATATTTGCTGGCGCCGAGGGCGAGGGTATCGGTGGCGCACACCAGGGCGCTGGTCTCGGCCGTCAGCACGCTGGCGACGGTGTCATACCCCTGCTTCATGCCCAGCCCTGGCAGGGCGGCGGTGGGCGTCAGGCGATGCTTTTTACAGAAGGCGAGGTAGGCGAGATGGCGGCGTTCGCCGGTGGTGACGTCGCTGTGCGGTACGCCAAGGAAGCTGATGTGGCGATGCCCGCGCTCGTAGAGCCGCTGCATCAGCAGCGTGATGGCCCCCTCGTCGTCATAGCACACCGAGGCGAAGCCGGGGGCGTCGCGGGCCATCAGCACCAGGGTGTCGCGCCAGGGAGCGAGCATCGCCTCGTCGATGCCGGTAAAACCGAACAGCACCACGCCGTCAATATTACGCCGGGCGAGCATGCCGAGATGCTCCTCCACCAGCTCAGGGGAGAACTGACTCTCCATCATAATCGGGTCGTAACCCTGCTCATAAAAGGCGGGCAGCATGGTCTGCACGGCGAGGTTTTCCGACAGCGAATCGAGACGGGTGACGATAATCGCCACCACTTTATCGCTCTGGCCGCGCATGGCGCGGGCGGAGCGGGAGGGCGAGAAACCGTGCTGCTGCATCACCGCTTCGACGCGCTCGCGGGTCCGTTCGCTGACCCCGCTCTCGTTGTTGAGGACGCGGGATACCGTTGATTTCCCTACGCCGCTTAAGCGCGCGATATCTTTGATGGTCAGCCGGTTCTGCATGCGGAATTCTCGTCAGGGTGGGTAGAAGTGAGCCTAATGCTACTCAACCAAACCGCAATGAGCAAAGTCTGGTTTACGTTCGGTTTAGTTGCGCGGGTTTATCATCGCCATTATTGCCACACAATCCTCAACGAGGGCGCTATAATCCGCGCCGTTTAAATTCACTTACCGGAGATAGTTATGGACCCCGATCCCACTCCTCATCCTCGATGGAGCAACCTTTCTTTCCGGTAAGCCTGTTTAACACTGCTTTACCGGAAAGCGTAAAGCAGTGACGTCCTTGATGTCCCTGCCATAAAAATAACATGCCTGACAGGTAGGTTTTGCTACGCCCGTCGGCAACGCTGCGTTCGCTTGCGCGAGCGCGGAGGGACTGTTTATGCTGAAAAATTATACCCGGCAGCTGTTCGCACAGCTTAGCCGCCATCTGCCACGCCGTTTAGTCCAGCGCGATCCGCTGCCGGACGCCCGCCATCTGGCGAGCGGCCCCATTCCTGAGTCGCTGGGCAAACAGTGCCTGGACGTGGCGGCGATGGACGACCAGGAGATCTGGCGCGCCTTTGACAGCCACCCTGAAGGGCTCAATGAAGGCGAAGTGGCGGCGAAAATCCTTAAACACGGCGACAACCAGATCCCGGCGCAGAAGCCCTCGCCGTGGTGGGTGCATCTGTGGACCTGCTACCGCAACCCGTTCAATCTGCTGCTGACGGTGCTCGGCATCGTCTCCTATTCCACCGAAGATCTGTTCGCCGCCGGGGTGATCGCCCTAATGGTGGGGATCTCGACGCTGCTCAACTTCATCCAGGAGGCGCGCTCGACCAAAGCGGCGGATGCGCTGAAGGCGATGGTGAGCAATACCGCCACCGTGCTGCGGGTGGTCAACGAGCAGGGGGAGAGCCGCTGGCTGGAGCTGCCTATCGACCAGCTGGTGCCGGGCGACATCATCCGGCTGTCGGCGGGGGACATGATCCCGGCGGACCTGCGTATCCTGCAGGCGCGGGATCTGTTCGTCGCCCAGGCCTCGCTGACCGGCGAATCGCTACCGGTGGAGAAAGTGGCCCGCAGCCGCGATCCGCTGCAGCAGAACCCGCTGGAGTGCGACACCCTGTGCTTTATGGGCACCAACGTGGTGAGCGGCTCGGCGCAGGCCATCGTCTTCGCCACCGGCGGCCACACCTGGTTTGGTCAACTGGCCGGCCGCGTCAGCGAGCAGGAGAGCGAGCCGAACGCCTTCCAGAAAGGCATCAGCCGGGTGAGTATGCTGCTGATCCGCTTTATGCTGGTGATGGCCCCGGTGGTGCTGCTGATCAATGGCTACACCAAAGGCGACTGGTGGGAGGCGGCGCTGTTTGCGCTGTCGGTGGCGGTCGGCCTGACGCCGGAGATGCTGCCGATGATCGTCACCTCGACGCTGGCGCGCGGGGCGGTAAAGCTGTCGAAGCAAAAGGTCATCGTGAAGCACCTCGACGCCATTCAGAACTTTGGCGCGATGGACATCCTCTGCACCGATAAAACCGGCACCCTGACTCAGGATAAGATTGTGCTGGAGAACCATACCGACGTCTCCGGCAAGGTCAGCGAGCGCGTACTGCATGCCGCCTGGCTGAACAGCCACTACCAGACCGGGTTGAAAAATCTGCTCGACACCGCGGTGCTGGAGGGCGTTGAGCTGGAGGCCGCCCGCGGGCTGGCGGCGCGCTGGCAGAAAGTGGATGAGATCCCCTTCGATTTCGAACGCCGCCGCATGTCGGTAGTGGTGAAAGAGGAGGACGCCGCGCATCAGCTGATCTGCAAAGGGGCGCTGCAGGAGATCCTCAACGTCTCAACCCAGGTGCGCTACAACGGCGATATCGTGCCGCTGGACGACACCATGCTGCGCCGCATCCGCCGGGTCACTGACACCCTCAACCGGCAAGGGCTGCGGGTGGTGGCGGTGGCGACCAAGTACCTGCCGGCCCGCGAAGGCGACTACCAGCGCGCCGATGAGTCGGACCTGATCCTTGAAGGCTACATCGCCTTCCTCGATCCGCCGAAAGAGACCACCGCCCCGGCGCTGAAAGCGTTAAAAGCCAGCGGCATCACGGTGAAGATCCTCACCGGCGACAGCGAGCTGGTGGCGGCGAAGGTGTGCCATGAAGTGGGGCTGGATGCCGGCGAAGTGGTGATTGGCAGCCAGATTGAAGCCATGAGCGACGACGAGCTGGCGGCGCTGGCGAAACGCACCACGCTCTTCGCCCGCCTGGCGCCGCTGCATAAGGAGCGCATCGTGACGCTGCTCAAACGCGAAGGCCACGTGGTGGGCTTTATGGGGGACGGCATCAACGACGCCCCGGCGCTGCGCGCGGCAGACATCGGCATCTCGGTCGACGGCGCGGTGGATATCGCCCGCGAGGCGGCGGATATTATTCTGCTGGAGAAAAGCCTGATGGTGCTGGAGGAGGGGGTGATCGAAGGCCGCCGCACTTTCGCCAACATGCTTAAGTACATCAAAATGACCGCCAGCTCCAACTTCGGCAATGTCTTCAGCGTGCTGGTGGCCAGCGCCTTCCTGCCGTTTCTGCCGATGCTGCCGCTGCACCTGTTGATTCAGAACCTGCTTTACGATGTCTCCCAGGTGGCGATCCCGTTCGATAATGTCGACGATGAACAGATCCGCAAGCCGCAGCGCTGGAACCCGGCCGACCTCGGACGCTTTATGGTCTTCTTCGGCCCGATCAGCTCGATTTTCGATATCCTCACCTTCGGCCTGATGTGGTGGGTGTTCCACGCCAATACCGTGGAGATGCAGACCCTGTTCCAGTCCGGCTGGTTTATTGAAGGGCTGCTGTCGCAAACGCTGATCGTGCACATGATCCGCACCCGGCGCATTCCGTTCGTCCAGAGCCGCGCCGCCTGGCCGCTGTTCGCCATGACCCTGGTGGTGATGGCGGTGGGGATCGCGCTGCCGTTCTCGCCGCTGGCGGGCTATCTGCAGCTGCAGGCCCTGCCGCTGAGCTACTTCCCATGGCTGGTGGCGATCCTGGCGGGCTATATGGTGCTGACCCAAACGGTCAAAGGCTTCTACAGCCGCCGCTACGGCTGGCAGTGAGGGGAAGGTTTGCGGATGACCCCCGTAAAAAAGGCAGCCTGCGGGCTGCCTTTTTTCATGCCGGGGTTCGCGATCAGCGGCGTACGGCGATGGCTTCGATCTCGATCTTCACGTCTTTCGGCAGACGCGCCACTTCAACGCAGGAGCGCGCCGGGAAGGTGGCGTTGTGCTCAGTGAAGAACGCTTCGTATGTGGCGTTAACGGTAGCGAAATCGTTGAGATCTTTGACGAAAACGGTGGTCTTGACGATATCGCCGACGGTGAGGCCTGCGGCTTCAACGATGGCTTTCACGTTGTTCAGCGACTGGCGCGCCTGCGCGGACACGTCTTCCGGAACGCTGCCGGTTTTCGGGTCGACCGGGATCTGGCCAGAGGTGATGATCATGCTGCCCAGGTCAACGCCCTGAACGTAGGGGCCAATCGCTGCTGGTGCATTTTCCGTCGCAATAGTTTTGCTCATGTTATCTCCAGATGAACTGAGTAATGTTACGCAAAATCATTCAGGTGGCCGCCAGGCGGTAAGCGCTGTGCCGCCGGGCGCAGACGCCGCCTGAAGGACGAAGCGTAGGGTGGTAGCCATTATAGGGAGGCCTACCACCAATACCAACCGCATTTAGTTGGCCAGTACCACATAATGAGAAAACTCTTTTTCGCAGTATTTACATTTGAGTGCGATGTCATCAGCGCGTTTTTTCACTGCAAAACTGGAAGAAACCGGTTCGGCGTGGCTGATACAGTTGCTGTTCGGGCACACCAGCACGCTGTCGATGCGATCCGGCAGGCTCGGGCGGGATTTGCCCACCACTTCGTAATCATCAATGCGGTTTACCGTCGCCTGCGGGGCGTACAGCGACAGCTGGTTAACCTGCTCGTCGGTCAGGAAGGTGTTCTCGATTTTAATCAAATCTTTGCGGCCCATCTCGCCGGAGGGCAGGTTCAGGCCGATGGTGATGCGCTGGTCGGTTTCGGTCAGTTTGAACAGGGTGAGCAGCTTAAAGCCGACCTGCGCCGGAATGTGGTCGATCACGGTGCCGCGTTTGATCGCTTCTACCTGCAGTTTATTGTCGTGTGTCATCTCTCATTTCCCCTTACAGTGCCAGCTCGCTATTCAGTACCAGTGCCAGTAACGCCTGGCGGGCGAAGATGCCGTTACCGGCCTGCTGGAAGTACCAGGCGTGCGGCGTTTTATCGACATCGGTGGTGATTTCGTCAATGCGCGGCAGCGGGTGCAGCACCTTCATATTGGCGCGCGCCCCTTCGAGGTCGGCGGCGCGCAGGACGAACTGCGCTTTGACGTTGGCGTATTCCGACGGATCCAGACGCTCTTTCTGCACGCGGGTCATGTAGAGAATATCCACTTCCGCCATCACGTCGTCGATGGCGCTATGCAGGCTCCAGGCGATACCTTTTTCATCCAGCATATCGAGGATGTACTGCGGCATGGCCAGCGCGTCCGGGGCGATAAAGTAGAAGCGGTTGCCGCTGAATTTGGCCAGCGCCTGGGTCAGGGAGTGGACGGTACGGCCATACTTCAGATCGCCGACCATCGCCACGTTGAGGTTTTCGAGGCGGCCCTGGGTCTCCTGAATGGTGAACAGGTCGAGCAGGGTCTGGGTCGGGTGCTGGTTGGCGCCGTCGCCGGCGTTCAGTACCGGCACGCCGCCGGAGAATTCGGTCGCCAGACGGGCGGCGCCCTCCTGCGGATGACGCATCACGATGGCGTCCACGTAGGTGCTGATGACGGAGATGGTATCCGCCAGCGTTTCCCCTTTTTTGCCCAGCGAGGTGTTGGCGCTGTCGGAGAAGCCGACCACGCTGGCCCCCAGGCGGTGCATCGAGGTTTCAAAAGAGAGGCGGGTGCGGGTCGAGGCTTCAAAGAAACAGCTGGCGATAACCTTATGCTTCAGCAGCTCGGGTTGTGGATTAGCTTTCAGCTTTGCCGCCGTCGCCAGCACCAGTTCGAGGTCTTCGCGGCTGAGATCGTTTATGGAAATGATATGTTTTTGATATAGCGGGTTAGCCATGCTTATCTCCTGACGCCTGGGCAAAAAAAAAGCCCCTTAAATAAGGGGCTTCGGGAATCCAATGAGCAACGGAAAGAAAAACGGCAGGCCAGCGTCTGCATTGAGACGCGCTAAGACAGAATGTCGTACGCAATTGGCCATGCTTCCTCCCGGCAAAACGACTGGCATTATACGCAGACCGTTATGACGATCAAGCGATTCATTCACAAACAGGTAATCGTTTGCCTGCAGAAAAGTGCGCCAGCGCAAAGAACCGTGAAACTGCACTGGTATGGCAGCGACGATGGGGGTATAAAACGCAAAAATGAAATGTTGTTTTATATTTGAGGTAAGCGATGATTATTGGCAATATCCACCATCTGCAGCCATGGCTGCCTGCCGCGCTGCGCGAGGCTATCGAACACGTTATCGCCCATGTCAGCGAGGCGACGCCGCTGGGTAAACATGATATCGACGGCAACAACCTGTTTTATCTGATTTCCGAAGACACCACCGAGCCGCAGGCCGTGCGCCGCGCGGAATACCATGCCCGCTATCTCGATATCCAGATTGTGCTCCGCGGCAGCGAGGGGATGACCTTCAGCACCCTGCCGGCTGGAGAGCCGCAGACCGACTGGCTGGCGGAGAAAGACATCGCTTTCCTGGCGGAGGGGGCGCAGGAGCAAACGGTGATCCTTAACGAAGGGGACTTTGTGGTGTTTTATCCCGGCGAAGTGCATAAACCGCTGTGCGCCGTGGGCGCCCCGGCGAAGGTGCGCAAAGCGGTGGTGAAGATGCTGATGGCGTGACAAAGCGTCCTGACGAGCGGTATCCCGGATACGCGCCGAGCGATCCGGGATTTGACGGCGAGCGAAGGACTATTTGCTCAGCGTCGCCACCATCACCGCTTTGATGGTGTGCATCCGGTTTTCCGCCTGGTCGAAGACCACGCTTGCCGCCGACTCAAACACCTCGTCAGTCACCTCCATGCCGCCGTGCAGGCCGTAATCGGCAGCCATCTGTTTGCCCAGCGTGGTCTGGTCGTCGTGGAACGCCGGCAGGCAGTGGAGGAATTTGACCTGCGGGTTGCCGGTCAGCGCCAGCATCGCACTGTTAACCTGATAGTCGCGCAGCAGGGCGATACGTTCGGCCCATTTTTCCTTCGCCTCGCCCATTGAGACCCAGACGTCGGTATAGATAAAATCGGCGCCTTGCACCCCCGCGGCGATATCTTCCGTCAGGGTGATGTTACCGCCCTGCTGTTTCGCCAGCGCGGTACAGGTTTCCACCAGCGCGGCCTCCGGCCAGCAGGCCGAGGGCGCCACCAGGCGCAGATCCAGACCGGTCAGCGCCGCGGCTTCCAGCATCGAATTACCCATGTTGTTGCGCGCGTCGCCGGCGTAGACCAGCGTCATCTGGTTAAAGGCTTTGCCCGGCAGGTGCTCTTTTATGGTCAGCAGGTCCGCCAGCAGCTGGGTAGGGTGGAACTCGTTGGTGAGGCCGTTCCACACTGGCACGCCGGCGTATTGCGCCAGGGTCTCCACCACTTCCTGGCCGTGGCCGCGGTACTGAATGCCGTCGTACATCCGTCCGAGCACGCGGGCAGTGTCCTTGATCGACTCTTTATGGCCAATCTGGCTGCCGCTGGGCCCCAGGTAGGTCACGCGGGCGCCCTGATCGTATGCGGCAACTTCGAAAGAGCATCGTGTACGGGTTGAGTCTTTTTCGAAGATGAGCGCGATGTTTTTCCCTGCCAGTTTCTGGACTTCGATACCGTTTTTCTTATCGGCTTTCAGCTTTGCCGCCAGCTCGAGCAGGTCGGTGATTTCTGCAGGCGTAAAATCGAGTAACTTTAAAAAATGCTTCTGGTAAAACGCAGACATGGTTCCCTCACCTGGCATAGGCCACTAATTGAATTAAAATTCAATTTATATGTATGAATATTCATTTGCAAGTCTGTGATCGAAATCTTTCACTGAGAAGTGGAGGCAATGACGGCGGTATGTGACAATAGGGATAACTGCCGCACATTATGAGGAACGAGCCATGGCAAACCCGGAACACCTGGAAGAACAGCGTGAAGAGACGCGTCTGATTATCGAAGAGCTGCTGGAAGATGGCAGCGATCCGGACGCACTGTACACGATTGAGCATCACCTCTCTGCAGACGATTTCGAAACCCTGGAGAAAGTGGCGGTGGAAGCGTTTAAGCTGGGCTATGAAGTGACCGAGCCCGAAGAGCTGGAAGTGGAAGAGGGTGAAGTGGTCATCTGCTGCGATATTCTGAGCGAATGCGCCCTGAACGCAGAACTGATCGATGCCCAGGTGGAACAGCTGATGACGCTGGCAGAAAAATTTGACGTCGAGTATGACGGTTGGGGCACCTACTATGAGGACCCGAACGGTGAAGAAGACGGCGAGGATGACGAAGATTTTGTCGATGAAGACGACGATGGTGTTCGTCACTAAGTCGCAGATGATGTAGATGGATACGGCGGCGCCAGCCGCCGTATAGCAAGGAACTTCCATGGATTACCCGCAGATACTCTCCCCGATTATCAACTTCCTGCACTGCCCGACGCCGCAGGCGTGGATTGACGAAGCCCGCAAGCCGGAAAACCTGCCGCTGCTGCTGACCGACCATATGGTGTGCGAACTGAAAGCGGCGCAGAACGCCATGCTGCTGGTGCGTCGCTACGTCGCGGATAAAGCCGACGCCGACGAGCTGCTGGCCTGCCTGAAGCCGTATGAAGACTTCACCTACCGCCGGGGGCCGGAGCCGGATTTTGTCGCCCTGCATAAGCGGATCAACAAAAGCGCCATGCCGCAGACCGACGACCCGTGGGGCCGTCAGCTGCTGGACAGCATGATTTTGCTGATTAAAGAGGAGCTGCATCACTTCTGGCAGGTGCGGGAGATGATGCTGGCGCGCGATATCCCCTACGTCAAAATCACCGCCAGCAACTATGCCCGCGGCATGCGACGGGAGGTGCGCTCACATGAGCCGGTGATGCTGATCGATAAGCTTATCTGCGGCGCCTATATCGAGGCCCGCTCCTGCGAGCGCTTTGCGGCGCTGGCGCCGTGGCTGGACGACGATCTGCAGAAGTTCTATCTGTCGCTGCTGCGCTCGGAAGCGCGTCACTATCAGGACTACCTGGATCTGGCGCAGAAGATTGCCGGAGAAGATATCAGCGAACGGGTCCGCCAGCTCGGCGAGGCGGAAGCGGCGCTGATCCTCCGTCCGGAGGCCGAGTTCCGCTTTCACAGCGGCGTGCCGGCGGCGGCGTAGCCCACGCTGTTCGGCTCCCGTCGCCCCGGTCGCCACTCACGCCGGCAGTCTCAGTAGCCATGGGGGGAGAGATAGCGTTGAGAGCTTCAGCTCGCCATGGTACGGGCCGTAGGTCGGGTAAGGCGTTAGCCGCCACCCGACAAAAAAACGGCACCGCGAGCACGGGTAAGGTGCAAGCGGTGCCATCCGGGACATACCCCGGCTCGCGCTACGCTTAGCCGGGGTACCGGGGAGGCCCAGGGTAGTGATGCGTTACAGCGTTTTCAACATCCGCACTTCGCAGTCCACGTGGCCGGTGCAGCCCAGCGGACCGTCAATATGTTCGAAGCCAAGATGCTCATATAAGCCGATCGCCTCCGTCAGGAAGGCGGTGGTTTCCAGATAGCAGCGTTTAAACCCTTGCTCGCGGGCGTAGTCCAGCGCCAGCAGCGCCAGCTTCTTCGCCAGCCCCTGGCCGCGGGCGCTGGTCATGAAATACATTTTCTGCAGCTCGCAGATATCCGGCTCGCTGCAGGCGAGCGGCGCGACGCCGCCGCCGCCAACCACTTCTCCCTCTTTCTCCACCACCCAATAGGCCGAGCCTGGCTGGCTGTACAGCTCATACAGCTCATCGAGATTCGGGTCGGCGACCGTATAGCCTTTATCGGCCGTCAGGCCATATTCTGCGGATACCTGGCGGATGACGGCCGCTATCGCAGCGTTATCCTGTACCGCGATACGGCGTAAAGTAAAGGTCTGTGGCGCGGCAAGATTCATAGAATCACTCAATTTTAGCTTAAATAACCATATATTTCTTTAATACCATTATTCGTTTACAGGCGCAAGGTGCGCGTGAAATGTATTGCCGGGAAAATTCAAAATAATATATTCTGCTCGCTTAATGCCGATGCGCATTATTTATTATTTTTATATATGGTTTAAAGTACAAGGACGACTTTTTTATGAGTATGATTTCAGGGCAATTGCAGCGTTCTGGCCATTCTTTTGTTTTTCATGGTCAGGTCGGGCGCTATTTTATTATTTGTCTGGTTAATATTATTTTTTCTGTAATAACTTGTGGGTTATTTATTCCATGGGCATGGGTACGGAGTCGCCGTTATCTTTGTGAGAATATGGAGGTTAATGGCGCCCGCTTTGCCTATCACGGGCGCGGTATCACGATTTTACTCAGCTGGCTATTGATATTTGTCGTGCTGGTTTTACTCAGCTTAGCGCTTGCCATTTTCTCTCCCGGTAGCGAAGGGCTGGAGACGCTGGCATTTCTTATCCTGCTGCCGGTAATGATAATTAAGGGGTTAAGCTACCATGCGACGATGACCTCTTTCGCGAATATTCGCTTTGGGGTTCAGTGTCATCTGCTGCGCGGATGGTGGATTATGCTCGGCTTACCTTTGCTGATATACGTGCTAACAGCGGTGGTGTTCGCCATGCTGGGAAGTCGGCTCTTTTACAATGGCCTAAATAGCATGCTGCTGGGGATCGTTGTTCTGCTTTTGCTGGCGCTAGTTATTATGGCAATAACCAGCGGTGTGGTTTACAGCCACTGGCTTGATCTCATCGGCAAAGGCGCAACCTTAGGCAAAAATAAATTTAATATTTATGTGAGTACTAAGCGTTGTGTGGTGATTTTTTTATGGGCAACGGCGATTTTGTTGCCGTTTATCATCATTTTTATTGGCTTTTTATTTTCCGCATTCGCTCAACTGCTGACGGGCTGTATGTTTGGTCTGTGCAGTGAAGGTTCGGCACTGTTTATGGCATTGCGGCATCTTGGGGCGATATTAGGGGGATATATATTCCTCACTATCGGTATCGTGTTATCCATGGCATACCTTCGTGTGGCTTTACGTAATCACGCGATGAATAACCTGGTGCTGGGGGACAGCGTTCATTTTCGTTCCACCCTGACGTTTTTCGGTCTTGCTCCGCGTTTACTGGCGTTGACGTTTCTCACGCCGCTGACGCTGGGGCTGGCCTATCCCTGGTTCAAGATTGATTTGCTACGCTATATTGCTGAAAACACGACGATGGTCGGTGAGTTCGATTCGCTCGATCTGCAGCCGGCGGCACCACCGCAGCCGACGGTATCTGACAAACTATGCGGCGGTTTTTTTCCGATGCTGCCGTTCCTGTAATGTAAAAAGGCCGGAGCAAGCTCCGGCCTTTTTTCTATCGCGAGCAATTACAGCGCGGCGATCACCGCCTGCTGCTCAATCAGCTTCGCTTTCGCTTCCGCGTAGCCTTCCAGCTTCTCGCGCTCTTTGGCGATCACCGCTTCCGGCGCGCGGGCGACAAAGCCTTCGTTAGCCAGCTTGCTTTCGATGCGGCCAATTTCGCCTTCGATTTTGGCCACTTCTTTCGCCAGACGCGCCAGCTCATCTTCTTTGTTGATGAGGCCCGCCATCGGGATCAGCAGCTCGGCGCCGTCGACGATCTTGGTCACGGAGACCGGACCTTTATCATCGGCAGGCAGCACGGTAATGCTTTCCAGACGCGCCAGATTCAGCAGGAAGCTGCGGTTGTCGTTCACGCGACGCTCGGCCTCTTTGCTGCAGCCGCGCAGCAGCAGTTCCAGCGGTTTGCCCGGGGCGATGTTCATTTCCGCACGGATGTTACGTACGGCGACGATCGCCTGCTTCAGCCATTCGGTGTCGGCCAGCGCCGCGTCATCCACCTGAGAGGCATCATACTGCGGGAACGGCTGCAGCATGATGGTGTCGGCGGTGATCCCGCAGATGACCTTCACGCGCTGCCAGATGGTCTCGGTGATGAACGGAATGATCGGATGCGCCAGGCGCAGCAGACCTTCCAGCACGGTCACCAGCGTATGGCGAGTGCCGCGCAGTTCCGCTTCGCTGCCGCCGTTCATCACCGGCTTGGTCAGTTCCAGGTACCAGTCGCAGAACTGGTTCCAGGTGAACTCGTACAGGATGCCGGCGGCGATATCGAAGCGGAAGTTATCCAGCGCTTCGCGATACGCTTTGACGGTGTGGTTGAATTCCGCGAGGATCCAGCGG
This sequence comes from Klebsiella sp. GB_Kp056, assembly GCF_040064755.1. Lineage (NCBI taxonomy): Bacteria > Pseudomonadati > Pseudomonadota > Gammaproteobacteria > Enterobacterales > Enterobacteriaceae > Klebsiella > Klebsiella sp. GB_Kp056. Next base: position 31,240 of record NZ_JBEAJA010000067.1, read on the forward strand.
TCGGCCAGGGAGAGCACCCTCTCGCCGCCGTTGAAGCCGCAATCCTGATCTTCGGTGTTCATCAGCACGAAGCGGCTGGCGTTCCACAGCTTGTTACAGAAGTTACGGTAACCTTCCAGACGCTTCATATCCCAGTTGATGTCGCGGCCGGTAGAGGCCAGCGCCGCCAGGGTGAAGCGCAGGGCGTCGGTGCCGTGCGGCTCGATGCCGTTCGGGAACTGTTTCTCGGTGCGCTTACGGATTTTCTCCGCCAGCTGCGGCTGCATCATGTTGCCGGTACGTTTCTCCAGCAGCTCCGGCAGGGTGATGCCGTCAACCATATCCAGCGGGTCGATAACGTTACCCTTGGATTTGGACATCTTCTGGCCTTCGTCATCGCGGATCAGACCGGTCATGTAGACGGTCTTAAACGGCACCTGCGGTTTGCCGTTTTCATCTTTGATGAAGTGCATGGTCATCATGATCATGCGGGCGATCCAGAAGAAGATGATGTCGAAGCCGGAGACCATCACGCTGGTCGGGTGGAACTGACGCAGGGCGTCGGTGTTTTCCGGCCAGCCGAGAGTGGAGAAGGTCCACAGCGCGGAGGAGAACCAGGTATCCAGCACGTCTTCGTCCTGGCGCAGCGCCACGTCGGCGCCGAGGTTATTTTCCTGACGCACTTCGTCTTCGGTGCGGCCCACGTAAACGTTGCCGTCGTTGTCGTACCATGCCGGGATGCGGTGACCCCACCACAGCTGACGGGAGATACACCAGTCCTGAATATCGCGCATCCAGGAGAAGTACATGTTTTCGTACTGCTTCGGCACGAACTGAATGTCGCCGTTTTCAACGGCTTCCACCGCCGGCTTGGCCAGCACGTCCGCGCGCACGTACCACTGGTCGGTCAGCATCGGTTCGATAACCACGCCGCCGCGGTCGCCGTAAGGCACGGTCAGGTCGTGCGGTTTGATCTCTTCCAGCAGGCCGAGGGCGTCAACCGCCGCAACGACGGCTTTACGCGCCGCGAAGCGTTCCAGTTTCTGGAACTCCGCCGGGATCTCGCTGGAGTAGACGTCGGATTCATTGCCTTTGGTGTCGTACACTTCCGCGCTTTCGCGGATGTCGCCGTCAAAGGTCAGGATGTTGATCATCGGCAGCTGGTGACGACGACCCACTTCGTAGTCGTTAAAGTCGTGCGCCGGGGTGATCTTCACGCAGCCGGTGCCTTTTTCCATGTCGGCGTGTTCGTCGCCCACGATCGGGATGCGGCGGTTAACCAGCGGCAGCACCACGAATTTGCCAATCAGATCTTTGTAACGCGGATCTTCCGGGTTAACGGCCACGCCGGTATCGCCCAGCAGGGTTTCCGGACGGGTGGTGGCGACCACCAGGTAGTCTTTACCGTCAGCGGTTTTCGCGCCATCGGCCAGCGGATAGCGGATATGCCACATGGAGCCTTTAGACTCGCGGTTTTCCACTTCCAGATCGGAGATGGCGGTACGCAGTTTCGGGTCCCAGTTAACCAGGCGTTTGCCGCGGTAGATCAGGTCTTCCTTGTACAGGCGAACGAAGACTTCTTTCACGGCATTGGAAAGGCCTTCGTCCATGGTGAAGCGCTCGCGCTCCCAGTCAACGGAGTTGCCGAGACGGCGCATCTGACGGGTAATGGTGCCGCCGGATTCCGCTTTCCACTGCCAGATTTTGTCGATAAAGGCATCGCGGCCGTAGTCGTGACGGGTTTTCCCTTCTTCAGCGGCAATCTTACGCTCAACCACCATCTGGGTAGCGATACCCGCGTGGTCGGTCCCCGCCTGCCACAGGGTGTTTTTGCCCTGCATGCGCTGGTAGCGAATCATGGTATCCATGATGGTTTGCTGGAAGGCATGACCCATATGCAAACTGCCGGTGACGTTCGGCGGCGGGATCATGATGCAGAAGCTCTCCTGGCTTTCATCACCATTCGGTTTGAAATAGCCCTGCTTTTCCCAGTGCTCGTAAAGCGGCTGTTCGATATCTTGTGGGTTGTATGTCTTTTCCATTATTTCCAGGTTGCCGTGTTCAGGTTGAAACCAGCCATGCGGTACGCCTTATAGCGTTCGCGCGCCAGTTGTTTCAGATTTTCTTCGTAAGGGACAAAGTCTATCACTTCTGTGAAAGCGGTGGCAAAATCTGCAAAGTTAAGCCGCAGGCTGATCAGAATATCCCGCGGGCTGCTGTTGCGCTTTTGCGGCCAGGCAATCTCTACCGGCGCGCCGCCTCGCGGGCCTTCGCCCGCCAGATTGTGCGGCACAAAGCTCTCCGGTGGTCGCGACCACAGCGCCTCATCGAGACGAATCGCCTGCTGCTCATCTTCACAGGCGATCAGGACGCGCTTGCCGTTGCGCCAACGTTCTGCGGCAATGTCACACACCAACTGCTCGACGGCGCTCAGGCCTTCGACGGTGTCTTCGTTGTCCAGAAGATAGAACGTTGCGTTTTTCATATATGGGGCTTCTTGTTGTGGATTTAAATGTAAAGCCGGGCGGCGCTACGCTTACCCGGCTTACAAACGGCATCTTTCCGTAGGCCCGGTAAGCGTAGCGCCACCGGGCATCAGACGGCAATCACTCTTCGCCGTTAAAACCCGCGCGATTGAGCAGGAACTGCGACAGCAGCGCGACCGGACGACCGGTGGCGCCTTTGGCCTTACCGGAACGCCAGGCGGTGCCGGCGATGTCGAGGTGCGCCCAGTTGTACTTGCGGGTGAAGCGCGACAGGAAGCAGCCGGCGGTGATCGCGCCGCCAGGACGGCCGCCAATATTCGCCATATCGGCAAAGTTGGATTCCAGCTGATCCTGGAACTCGTCGGCCAGCGGCAGACGCCATGCGCGGTCGCCCGCCAGTTCAGAGGCGCCGATCAGCTCATGGGCCAGCGGGTTATGGTTCGACATCAGGCCGGTGATGTGATGGCCGAGGGCAATCACGCAGGCGCCGGTCAGCGTCGCGACATCGATAACCGCTTCCGGCTCGAAGCGCTCAACGTAGGTCAGCACGTCGCACAGCACCAGGCGGCCTTCGGCGTCGGTGTTGAGCACTTCCACCGTCTGGCCGGACATGGTGGTCAGAACATCGCCCGGGCGATAAGCGCGACCGCCAGGCATGTTTTCACAGCCCGCCAGCACGCCGATCACGTTCAGCGGCAGCTGCAGCTCAGCAACCATCCGCATCACGCCGTACACCGCCGCGGCGCCGCACATGTCGTACTTCATCTCGTCCATGCCTTCGGCCGGCTTGATGGAGATACCGCCGGAATCGAAGGTCAGGCCTTTACCGACCAGCACGATAGGGCGCGCGTCTTCCGACGGGTTGCCTTTATACTCGATGACCGACATCAGCGACTCGTTCTGCGAACCGTTGCCGACGGCGAGGTAGGCGTTCATTCCCAGCTCGCGCATCTGCTGTTCGCCGATCACCCGGGTGATAACATTTTTGCTATAGGTATCGGCCAGCTGGCGCGCCTGGGAGGCCAGATAGGCGGCGTTACAGATGTTCGGCGGCATGTTGCCGAGATCTTTCGCCGCTTTGATGCCGGCGGCGATCGCCAGCCCGTGCTGAATGGCGCGTTCGCCGCTGGTCAGCTCGCGACGGGTCGGCACGTTAAAGACCATTTTACGCAGCGGGCGACGCGGCTCGCTTTTGTTGGTCTTCAGCTGATCGAAGCTGTACAGCGTCTCTTTGGCGGTTTCCACCGCCTGGCGAACTTTCCAGTAGTTGTTACGACCCTTGACGTGCAGCTCGGTCAGGAAGCAGACTGCCTCCATTGAACCGGTATCATTCAGGGTATTGATGGTTTTCTGGATGACCTGCTTGTACTGACGCTCATCCAGTTCGCGCTCTTTGCCGCAGCCAATCAGCAGAATGCGCTCAGACAGAATGTTCGGCACATGGTGCAGCAATAACGTCTGGCCAGGTTTGCCTTCCAGCTCGCCGCGACGCAGCAGGGCGCTGATGTAGCCGTCGCTGATTTTATCGAGTTGTTCGGCGATGGGGGAGAGGCGACGTGGTTCAAAGACGCCGACCACGATACAGGCGCTCCGCTGCTTCTCCGGGCTACCGCTTTTTACACTGAACTCCATGCACTATGCTCCTGAATCTTAAAGACAACAGTGGTGGCTACGGCTATACTCGTCGCCTTTCAAGTTGCAGATGCGCCGGCTGCGCCTGCTTACCCTGACGTGGCACATTGTGCGCGCCAGGGGCCACAGCCCTGCTGCCTTCTTACAACTCGAAATCCATTGAGTATATAATTGCAAGCTTTCGTAACTCATGTCCGCTGTTGCGGTGACTTCGTGTTAATCTTAACGTTAATAAGGCCTGGGTTCGTCAGAAAAGATCCTGACATGCAGAACCGATGAGTCATTTAATCTTAGCGACGTTTTCGACGACCAAAGAGAATAAATGACGTTTAAGCCATGAAACAAGCAATTTTCCTGCACTAAAACGGGTTTTTACGGGCGTATTTATAGTGATAATCATAAGATATCTGGTTCGTGAGACGCTGAAAAGCCAGTTGGCGATCCTATTCATCCTGTTACTGATTTTCTTTTGCCAGAAATTAGTCAGGATCCTCGGCGCTGCGGTGGATGGCGATATCCCAACCAATCTGGTGCTCTCGCTGCTGGGGCTCGGCATCCCGGAGATGGCGCAGCTTATCCTGCCGTTAAGTCTGTTCCTTGGCCTGCTGATGACCCTCGGCAAGCTGTACACCGAAAGCGAAATTACGGTGATGCACGCCTGCGGCCTGAGTAAAGCCGTATTGATCAAGGCGGCGATGATCCTCGCGCTGTTCACCGGCGCGGTGGCGGCGGTCAACGTGATGTGGGCGGGGCCGTGGTCGTCGCGCCATCAGGATGAAGTGCTGGCGGAAGCCAAGGCCAACCCCGGCATGGCCGCGCTGGCCCAGGGCCAGTTCCAGCAGGCCAGCGATGGTAACGCGGTCATGTTTATCGAGAGCGTGAACGGCAACCGCTTCCATGACGTCTTCCTTGCCCAGCTGCGCCCGAAAGGCAACGCGCGCCCCTCCGTGGTGGTGGCGGATTCCGGCGAGCTGTCGCAGCAGAAAGACGGTTCGCAGGTGGTGACCCTCAATAAGGGCACCCGCTTTGAAGGCACCGCGATGCTGCGCGATTTCCGCATCACCGACTTCAATAACTATCAGGCCATTATCGGCCACCAGGCGGTGGCCGCCGATCCGGACGACACCGAACAGATGGATATGCGCACCCTGTGGCAGACCCACACCGATCGTGCGCGCGCCGAACTGCACTGGCGCTTCACGCTGGTGGCGACCGTCTTCATTATGGCGCTGATGGTGGTGCCGCTCAGCGTGGTCAACCCGCGCCAGGGCCGCGTGCTGTCGATGCTGCCGGCGATGCTGCTCTACCTGGTGTTCTTCCTGCTGCAGACCTCGATTAAGTCGAACGGCGGCAAAGGCAAAATGGACCCGGCTATCTGGATGTGGGCGATTAACCTGCTCTATTTTGCGCTGGCGGTGCTGTTAAACCTGTGGGACACGGTGCCGATGCGCCGCTTCCGCGCCCGTTTTAATAAAGGAGCGGCCTGATGCAGGCGTTTGGCGTACTTGACCGTTATATCGGTAAGACGATTTTCAACACCATCATGATGACCCTGTTCATGCTGGTGTCGCTCTCCGGCATTATCAAGTTTGTCGATCAGCTGAAAAAGTCCGGGCAGGGCAGTTACGATGCGCTGGGCGCTGGCCTCTACACTATCCTCAGCGTGCCGAAAGACATCCAGATCTTCTTCCCGATGGCGGCGCTGCTTGGCGCGCTGCTGGGGCTGGGGATGCTGGCCCAGCGCAGCGAGCTGGTGGTGATGCAGGCGTCCGGTTTCACCCGGCTGCAGGTGGCGCTGGCGGTGATGAAAACCGCGATCCCGCTGGTGCTGTTGACCATGGCGATCGGCGAGTGGGTGGCGCCGCAGGGCGAACAGATGGCGCGCAACTACCGCGCCCAGCAGATGTACGGCGGTTCGCTGCTTTCCACCCAGCAGGGGCTGTGGGCGAAAGATGGCCATAACTTTGTCTATATCGAACGGGTAAAAGGTAACGATGAGCTGGGGGGCGTCAGCATTTATGCCTTCAACCCGGAGCGTCGTTTACAGTCGGTGCGCTATGCCGCCTCGGCAAAATTCGATAGCGAGAATAAAGTGTGGCGCCTGTCGCAGGTGGATGAATCCGATCTGACCGATCCGAAGCAGGTGACCGGGTCGCAGATGGTGAGCGGCACCTGGAAAACCAACCTGACGCCGGACAAGCTCGGCGTGGTAGCCCTGGATCCGGACGCGCTGTCGATCAGCGGGCTGCACAACTATGTGAAATACCTGAAGTCCAGCGGCCAGGATCCGGGACGCTACCAGCTCAATATGTGGAGCAAAATCTTCCAGCCGCTGTCGGTGGCGGTGATGATGCTGATGGCGCTGTCGTTTATCTTTGGCCCGCTGCGTAGCGTGCCGATGGGCGTCAGGGTGGTGACCGGGATTAGCTTCGGCTTTATCTTCTACGTGCTGGATCAGATTTTCGGCCCGCTGACCCTGGTGTACGGCATACCGCCGATCATCGGCGCCCTGTTGCCAAGCGCCAGCTTCTTCCTGATAAGCCTCTGGCTGATGATGCGCAAGGCCTAGCGGACTCGGCTACGGAACGTAAGCCCCCTCAACGATGAGGGGGCTTTTTTTTAGCGCTTGCGGCCGCCCAGCAGACTGCCCAGCATGCCGCGGACGATCTGATTGGTGACCTGGCGAACCGCGCTTTTCGCCGCGGTCTGCACGATACCGTCGCGTTTGCCGCCGCGCGGGCCGGTGCTGCCGAACAGGATATCTTTCAGGCCGCCGAGCAGCCCATCGTCTTCCCCGCTCTGCTGACCCTTCGCCGGCGGAGCCGACTGCTGCTCGGTAGTGACCTGCACCCCTTGCTGCAGCATCTCGAAGGCCGACTCGCGGTCCACCTCTTCTTCATACTTGCCGTACAGCGGCGAGTGATTCAGCAGGCCATTGCGCTCATCATCGCTGACCGGCCCCATTCGCGAGCAGGGGGCGATAACCATCGCCCGCTCGACCACCGAGGGGCTGCCTTTCTCATCGAGGAAGGAGATCAGCGCCTCGCCGGTGCCCAGCTCCTGGATCGCCTGCTCGGTACTGAAGGCCGGGTTGGCGCGCATGGTCTGGGCGGCGGTTTTCACCGCTTTCTGATCCTTCGGCGTAAAGGCGCGCAGCGCGTGCTGTACGCGGTTGCCCAACTGGCCGAGCACGGCGTCGGGTATATCCGCCGGGTTCTGCGAGACAAAATAGACGCCGACGCCCTTGGAGCGAATAAGACGGATCACCTGTTCGATTTTATCCAGCAGCACCTGCGGCGCGTCGTTGAACAGCAGATGCGCCTCATCGAAGAAGAACACCAGTTTGGGCTTGTCGAGATCGCCCGCCTCCGGCAGACGCTCGTACAGCTCGGAGAGCATCCACAGCAGGCTGGCGGCGTAGAGCTTCGGCATCTGGTAGAGCTTTTCGGCGCTGAGGATATTGATTATCCCTTTGCCGCTGGCATCGACGCGCATCCAGTCGGCAATATCCAGCATCGGCTCGCCGAAGAAGTGCCCGGCGCCCTGTTGCTCCAGGGTCAACAGTCCGCGCTGGATGGCGCCGACCGAGGCGCTGCTGATATTGCCATACTGGTTCTGGAAAGATTTGGCGTTGTCGCCGATAAACTGGGTGATGGCGCGGAGGTCTTTGAAGTCGAGCAGCAGCAGACCGCGGTCGTCCGCGATGCGGAAAATAATGTTCAGCACGCCGCTCTGAACCTCATTGAGATTGAGCAGGCGCGCCAGCAGCAGGGGGCCAAGATCGGAGACCGTCGCCCGAACCGGGTGGCCCTTCTCGCCAAAGATATCCCAGAGTACCACCGGGTTGGCGTGCGGCTCCCAGTCGCTGACGCCGATCTTCTCCAGCCGCGCCTGCAGTTTCTCTGAGCTCTGCCCTGCGGCGGCAATGCCGGTCAGGTCGCCCTTGACGTCCGCCATAAATACCGGCACGCCAATTTCCGAGAACGACTCAGCCAGCTTTTGCAGGGTGACGGTTTTACCGGTGCCGGTCGCACCGGTGATCAGCCCATGGCGGTTGGCCATCGCGGGCAACAAATAGAGCGCGTTATCCAGCGTGCGCGCAATCAACAGGGGTGAGCTCATGATCGATTCCTCCATTTATCCTGCGACGATTATAGGCAACCTCGTCGTCCGGCGTTGGGGAAATCGTCACGCGCCGCGCACGCTGTCGCGAGAGGCCTCAGGCGCAGTGGCGTTGGATAAGCGCAATGCTCTGCTCAATTTCGCGCTCGATATCCGCTTCGCTCCACTGCGCCAGCTCGGGAGCGAAGGGTTCAAAAGCGTATACCCCCTGATAGCCGCGGGCTTCCAGCGCTTTAACCTGCTCGCAGGTGCCGAGGCGATCCTGCGGCGTCAGCATGATGCGCTCGGCATCGGTGAGCTGCTCGCGCGGACGGGTATCGTCCACCCCGGAGAGGTGCACCAGACCGATGTCCGCTACTTCCACCTGGCTGAACTCGTCCGCCGCCTGCGGGTAGAGATGGTGATGGAAGGTGTCGATCAGCAGCTTAAACGGCACGCGGGCGTCATGGATCAGCGTCTGCGCCTGGTGCGCCGATCGCAGCGAGCTTTGCGGGAAGCCCAGCGGCTCCACCAGACCGTGGATGCCGTAGAAGGCGAACAGCGGCGCCAGGTCGCGCAGGGCGCTCAGAGTATCGCTGGCCGGCACCTCGCTGCCGTCGTTGAGCGGGCAAAGCACCAGCGATTTGGCGCCAATGGCCTGGGCCTCTTTCAGCAGCGACTCGGTCAGCTGCCGCACCTCTTCGCTACGGCGGTTAAAGGGATAGACCGCGTTAATCGTCAGGATCTCGATGTGGTAACGCGCCGCCAGCTCGCGCACCTGCTGATGGCTCAGATCGTCGGTCACTTTCCCGCTGGGTAAATCGTTGCGCAGCTCGACTTTATTCAGGCCCAGACGGTTCACCAGACGGAAAAACGCTTCAATGCTGAGCGCTGGCGCGATTTTGCGGTTAATACAAAAACGTTGCATTGCGATGGCCATAGGACACTCCTGACGGAAGAGGGTTGGGTTCGTTCAATTGGCTAACAGTCAAAACGTTTATTCCAAAATAAGCAAGAATGAAAATGATGATTGTTTGAGCTGCCTCGCAAAATATTCCCGGCTGCCGCGGCGGGAGCGACCGGGACCGGGAGCCAGGTATCGCGAGGCGGCGCGGCTCGATGGGGGAAGCGCGTAAGCGATGCGTGAGCGCAAAATGCGACTGTTATCACCAAAATGAAATTTCATTTCACAACAATGTTGAAATATAAATTTCATTTTACTACGGTTATAGCACAGCAGAATCAGCGACGGGCCGGCGTGCGCTGGCCCTCTTCACTATGAGGCGAGAACATGACGATCACAGGAAACTTTATTGGCGGGAAAACCGTTATCAGCAGCAGCAACGAAACGATGCCGGTTTACGATCCGGCGACGGGCAAAGCGGTGCGCGAAGTCACGGTATCGACCGCGCAGGAAGTCTCTGAGGCGATTCAGGTTGCTCGCGATGCGTTTGACAGCTGGTCTCGCACCACGCCGCTGCGCCGCGCCCGCGTGCTGTTCAACTTTAAAATGTTGCTGGAGCAGCACGTGGAAGAGCTGGCGGGGATCATCGTCAGCGAGCACGGCAAAGTGTGGTCGGATGCGCTGGGCGAGCTGACCCGCGGCATGGAAGTGGTCGAATTCGCCTGCGGGATCCCGCACCTGATTAAAGGCGAATACTCCTCTGACGTCGGCACCGGCGTCGACAGCTACTCGTTGATGCAGCCGCTGGGCGTGGTGGCCGGGATCACCCCGTTCAACTTCCCGGCGATGGTGCCGATGTGGATGTTCCCGCTGGCGCTGGCCTGCGGCAACAGCTTCGTCCTCAAGCCGCCGGCGCTGGCGCCGACGGCCGCCGTGCGTCTGGCAGAGCTGCTGAAAGAGGCCGGTCTGCCGGACGGCGTGTTTAACGTCGTGCACTGCAGCAATGAAGATGCCGAGCAGCTGTACACTGACCCGCGCATTGCGGCGGTGAGCTTCGTCGGCTCCTCCGGCGTGGCGGAGTATATCTATAAGACCGCCAGTGCCCACGGCAAGCGCGTGCAGGCCTTCGGCGCCGCCAAGAACCACGCGATAGTGATGCCGGATGCCGATCTCGACGCCACCGTTAACGCCATTATGGGCGGCGCCTTCGGTTCCGCAGGAGAGCGCTGCATGGCGCTGCCGGTGGTGGTGGCGGTGGGAGATGAAACCGCCGACAAACTGATCGCTCGCCTGAAGCCGCTGGTGGAAGCGCTGAAAGTGGGCCCGGGCTGCATGCGCGGCCAGGAAGAGAACGAGATGGGGCCGGTGGTGTCTGATACTCATCAGAAAAAAGTGCTCGGCTATATTGATAAAGGCGAAAGCGAAGGGGCAAAACTGGTGGTCGATGGCCGCAAACTGCGCGTGCCGGGCTACGACGCGGGCTATTATATCGGCGGCACCCTGTTCGATCACGTCACCCCGGAGATGACCATCTGGCGCGAAGAGATCTTTGGCCCGGTGCTGGGGATTGTGCGCGCGGCGGACTATGACAGCGCCCTCGAACTGGTTAACAGCCACGAGTTTGGCAACGGCAGCGCCGTCTTCACCAGCAACGGCCACACCGCGCGTGAATTCGTCCACGACGTGCAGGCGGGGATGGTCGGGGTGAACGTGCCGGTCCCGGTGCCGATGGCGTTCCACAGCTTCGGCGGCTGGAAGCGCTCAGTGTTTGGCGCGCTGAATGTCCACGGGCCGGACGGCGTGCGCTTCTACACGCGCATGAAGACCGCCACCGTACGCTGGCCGGCAGGGCAGCAGACCGTATCTGAATTCAGCATGCCGACGTTAGGTTAATCGGCGAAGGAGAGCGCCATGTCGTTACTGGCTAAATCGCGAAAAGAGGGACAGATCCAGCATATTACGCCGCAAAGCGCCGGTTGGCGCTATATCGGCTTTGATGTCTGGATGTTGAAAAAAGGGCAGACCGTGACGCTGGAGAGCGGCGATCGCGAGCTGTGCCTGGTGCTGGTCGCTGGCCTGGCGTCGGTGAAAACGCAGCAGGCCGATTTCCCGAATCTCGGTAAACGGATGTCGCCGTTTGAACGTACCCCGCCGTGGTCGGTATACGTGCCGCCGCAGGATCGGGTCGAGGTGACCGCCGATTCCGATCTGGAGCTGGCGGTGTGCAGCGCGCCGGGCAAAGGCAGCTTCCCGGCACGCCTGATTCGGCCGGAAGACGTCGGCGTGGAGCACCGCGGGAAAGGGCGCAACCAGCGCCGGGTGCATAATATTCTGCCGGACAGCGCCGAGGCGGATTGCCTGCTGGTGGTCGAGGTCTACACCGACGAAGGGGCCACCAGCTCGTGGCCGTCGCATAAGCACGATACCGCCCAGCCGGGCAAAGAGACGCAGCTGGAAGAGACCTACTATCACCGCTTCGATCCGCCGCAGGGCTTTGCCTTCCAGCGGGTCTACACCGACGACCGCAGCCTGGACGCCTGCATGGCGCCCTATAACCACGATGTGGTGATGGTGCCGCGCGGTTACCATCCGGTGGCGGCGATTGCCGGTTACGACAGCTACTATCTGAACGTCATGGCCGGGCCGGATCGGAAATGGCTGTTCACCTGGGAAGAGGACCACGCCTGGATCAACACCCCGGAATATCCGCGCCACGACTAACGTGACGCGCAGACGCCGATAAAAAAGGCCGGTTAGCGATGCTAACCGGCCTTCTTGTCAATGCGCTGCGAGTGTTTTTTCGCGAAAGGCTCCGCGGAATCCCACTCCCAGGCCCGGCAAGCGCAGCGCCGCCGGGCAGTCAGGCACCGTACCCGTGGCCGTGCCGGATGGCGCTACGCTTATCCGGCCTACGGGGTCCTCTCACAGGCTCATACC
>NZ_JBEAJA010000068.1:0-42874 GCF_040064755.1 Klebsiella sp. GB_Kp056
CAGTAGGCCCGCGCAAGCGCAGCGCCGCCGGGCAAGGACAGCGGGCACGGAGCCGATTTTGCGCCGGGTGGCGGCTGCGCCTTACCCGGCCTGGAGGGTTCGTGCGACCTGTCCTTGATTTACCCACTTGCGCGACTGAAACTGCCGGGGCTGGCCGGAGCCCGGGGGGACAGGGGGCGGCGGCGACGTGCCGCCCCCTGTGCGCCCCCTGCGCCGTAAGAGACATAACGCAGAGGACCAACTGGGAGCGCAAACTACGCTGAAGCCGCAGATAACATAAAGGACTTCCCGCGGCGAAACCGTTGCACACCGCTTGCAGTCTCAATGGCTCAAAATTCGGCCAACAGATTCCGCCATTACGCCGGGAAATCCCCCTGCTGGCGCGCCACCAGGGTCAGAATGGAATACAGCGCCACCGCCTGCTGGTGCTGGTTGAAAATCTCCACCGCCCATTCCACCACGCCGGTAGCTTTCTCCTCGGCGCTACGCTGACGTTTAACGGTTTTCCGCTTACAGGTCAGACGCACCTGGATGGTGTCTCCCGGCTTGACCGGTTCAATAAAGCGCAGGTTTTCCATGCCGTAGTTAGCGATAACCGGCCCGACGCCGGCATCGACGAACAGACCGGCCGCCGCGGAGATCAGGAAGTAACCGTGGACCACGCGCTCGCCGAAAATCGAGTCGGCGGCGGCGATTTTGTCCATGTGGGCGTAGAAATGGTCGCCGCTCAGACAGGCGAAGTTAACGATATCCGCTTCGGTCAGGGTCCGCCGCGGGGTCAGCAAACTGTCGCCGGGCTGGATCTCTTCGAAATATTTGCGGAACGGGTGAATGCGGTCTTCGTTCACCTGGGCGCCGCGCACCCACTGCTGGCCAATGGTCGCCAGCATCGTCGGGCTGCCCTGGACGGCGGTGCGCTGCATATAGTGTTTCACCGAACGCAGTCCGCCGAGCTCTTCGCCGCCGCCGGCGCGGCCGGGGCCGCCGTGCACCAGCTGCGGCAGCGGCGAACCGTGGCCGGTTGACTCGACCGAGGACGCCTCGTTCAGTATCTGAATACGGCCATGGGCGCGGGCGGCGCCGAGGATAAACTCGCGCGCCAGTTCGCCGCTGGCGGTGACCAGCGTTCCCGCCAGGCTGCCGCCGCCGGCGCGAGCCAGCGCCAGGGCATGCTGGCGATCCTGGTAGGGCATCAGGGTCGCCACCGGACCAAAGGCTTCAATGGCGTGAACCGCCGGGGTTTCATCCGGCTGCGCGCAGTAGAGCAGCGTCGGCGGGAAAAAGGCCCCGGCCGCGCTGAGGTCCGCCTGTCCGCCAAGCAGCGCTTCGCAGCCGGCGGCAATCAGTTTATTGACGCTCTCCTGAACGTCCTGACGCTGCTCGTGATTAACCAGCGCCCCCATCTTAATCCCTTCCTGCGCCGGGTCGCCGACGGTCACTTTATGCAGGCGGGCGATCAGCGCATCGCTAACCGCATTGATCTGCGCCAACGGGACGATGATGCGGCGGATAGCGGTACATTTTTGCCCGGCTTTCGCCGTCATCTCGCGGACCACTTCCCGGATAAACAGTGCGAACTCCGGCTGCTCCGGCGTGACGTCTTCGCCTAACACACAGCAGTTGAGCGAATCCGCTTCCATGGTAAAGGGAATCGATTTGGCCACCAGGTTGGGGTGCGACCGCAGCTGCTGGCCGGTGGCGGCTGAGCCGGTAAAGGTCACCACGTCCTGGCTGTCGAGATGGTCGAGCAGATCGCCCGCGCCGCCGCAAATCAGGCTGATGGCGCCTTCCGGCGCCAGGCCGCTGTCGACAATCGCCTTCACCATGGCCTGGGTGAGCTGGGCGGTGGCGGTGGCCGGTTTAACGATCGCCGGCATGCCGGCCAGCCAGGTGGGGGCCAGTTTTTCCAGCATTCCCCAGCAGGGGAAGTTGAAGGCGTTGATATGCACAGCGACGCCTGATTTTGAGGTCAGCACGTGACGCGCGGCAAAACCGCCCTGTTTAGAGAGCGGGATCAGCTCGTCTTCCGGCCACAGGAGATCGTCCGGCAGTTCGCGACTACCGAGCCCGGCATAGGTGAAAAGGGTGCCGATGCCGCCTTCGATATCCACCCAGCTGTCGGCGCGGGTGGCGCCGGTTTGCGCGGAAATCGCGTAGAACTGGTCTTTCTGCTCCAGCAGATGTTTCGCTACCGCTTTTAACATCGCGCTGCGTTCAATAAAGGTCATGGCTTGCAGAGCCTGACCGCCGCGCTCAATTGCGAAGCGGCGCGCCTGCGCCATATCCAGGCCTTCGCTGGTCACCTCCCACAGCGCCGCGCCGGTGATGGCGTGATGGATAGTACGGGCGCGGCCCCGGCCGGTCTGCCAGGCGCCGGATAAGTAGCTGGCTAACTGCTGCATCGCGAATCTCCAAATATGTTACGTGGAATGTCTATAAATAGTTCTTTTATGAATCATAAAATGCAAGCGCGTATTTAATAAATTATTAACATTGTGATCGCGATGACGTTATGTTTTTGGCCTAATTAACTGTATTTGTTGTGGTTTACAAAAGGTTTTGCGGAGGCTATCACAAAAAGAGCAAACAAAATTTGTGGTTTTCTTTAACCAATATGTAACCTTCAATAAACAAAGTGATTCACATAAACGATTGTGGTGTGAATATCGGAATCATAAAGGTGATGACGTGACAGAAGAACAACGCTTTGACCAGCGCATCGCGCAGGAAACGGCCATCGAACCGCAGGACTGGATGCCGGATGCCTATCGTAAAACCCTGATCCGTCAGATTGGTCAGCATGCGCACTCGGAAATCGTCGGCATGCTGCCGGAAGGCAACTGGATCACCCGGGCGCCCACTCTGCGCCGCAAAGCGATCCTGCTGGCTAAAGTGCAGGATGAGGCCGGCCACGGGCTGTATCTCTATAGCGCCGCGGAAACTCTCGGCTGCGCGCGGGAAGATCTGTATCAGAAGATGCTCGACGGGCAGATGAAATACTCCTCCATTTTTAACTACCCGACGCTGAGCTGGGCCGATATCGGCGTGATCGGCTGGCTGGTCGATGGCGCGGCCATCGTCAACCAGGTGGCGCTGTGCCGGACGTCCTACGGCCCCTATGCCCGGGCGATGGTCAAAATCTGCAAAGAAGAGAGCTTTCACCAGCGCCAGGGATTCGAAGCCTGCATGGCGCTGGCGCAGGGTAATGACGCCCAGCGGCAGATGCTGCAGGACGCCATTAACCGCTTCTGGTGGCCGGCGCTGATGATGTTTGGCCCCAACGACGACAACTCGCCGAACAGCGCCCGCAGCATGGTGTGGAAAATCAAACTGCACTCCAACGACGAGCTGCGTCAACGCTTCGTCGACAACACCGTGCCGCAGGTGGAGATCCTCGGCATGACCGTCCCGGACCCGGAGTTGCACTTTGATGAAGCCAGCGGCCACTACCGCTTCGGCGAGATCGACTGGCAGGAGTTTAACGAGGTGATTAGCGGCCGTGGCATGTGCAACCACGAGCGGCTGGCCGCCAAGCGTAAGGCCTGGGAAGAGGGCGAGTGGGTACGCGAAGCCGCGCTGGCCCATGCGCAAAAACAGCAGGCCCGCAGCGCGGCATAAGGAGAGACAACATGAGCAAAGTTTACTGGCCGTTATATGAAGTGTTCGTTCGCAGCAAACAGGGGCTTTCCCATCGTCACGTCGGCAGCCTGCATGCCGCCGACGATCAAATGGCGCTGGAGAACGCCCGCGACGCCTACACCCGCCGCAGCGAAGGCTGCTCCATTTGGGTGGTGAAGGCCAGCGAAATCGTCGCCTCGCAGCCGGAAGCGCGCGGCGAATTCTTCGACCCGGCGGAAAGCAAAGTCTACCGTCATCCGACCTTCTATACCGTGCCGGACGGCATGGAACACATGTGAGGCGGCGATGAATAACCCCAATCCTGTAGCCGCCTACGCTCTGCGTCTTGGCGACAACGGCCTGGTGCTGGCCCAGCGCTTAGGCGCCTGGTGCGGCCATGCCCCGGAGCTGGAGATCGATCTCGCATTGGCCAATATCGGCCTCGATCTGCTTGGCCAGGCGCGCAACTTTTTGAGCTATGCCGCCGAGCTTAACGGCTGCGGCGACGAAGATACCCTGGCCTTTGGCCGCGATGAGCGCCAGTTCAGCAACCTGCTGCTGGTGGAGCAGCCGAACGGCAATTTTGCCGACACCATCGCCCGCCAGTTCTTTATCGACGTCTGGCACGTCGCCCTGTACAGCCGGCTGGTGAACAGCCGCGACGCGCAGCTGGCGGCCATTGCCGCCAAAGGGCTGAAAGAGGTGCGCTACCACCAGCGCTTCAGCCGCGGCTGGCTGGAGCGTCTTGGTCACGGCACCGAGGTTTCAAATCGCAAAATGCAGCAGGCGGTCGACAATCTGTGGCGCTTCACCGGCGAACTGTTCCTTGCCGATGACCTGGAGCTCAGCCTGGCCGGGCAGGGCATTGCGGTTGATCCGCGCGAGCTTCAGGCCGAATGGCAAAGCACCGTGCATACCGCGCTGCTTGACTCTGGCTTACCGGTCCCGCAGGAAGCGGCCTTTCGCAGCGGCGGCAAACAGGGGCTGCACAGTGAACATCTCGGCCCGCTGCTGGCGGAGATGCAATATCTGCAGCGTTCCCATCCCGGCCTGCAGTGGTAAGGGAGGGGACGATGCAACGTTTAGATGACATCGCTCCCGCCGAGGTGCGCGCCATCTGGGGAGTGTTAAGCGCGATCCCGGATCCGGAAGTGCCGGTACTCACCATCACCGATCTCGGCATGGTGCGCAGCGTCGCGCGCCACGGCGACGGCTGGGTGATTGGCTTTACCCCGACTTATTCAGGGTGCCCGGCGACGGAGCATCTGCTGAGCGAGATCCGCGCGGTGATGAGCGAGCATGGTTATCTGCCGGTCCACATCGTCCTGCAGCTGGACCCGCCATGGACCACCGACTGGATGAGCCAGGAGGCCCGCGAGCGCCTGCGCCAGTACGGCATCAGCCCGCCGCAGGGGCACGCCTGCCACGCGGAAATGCCCGCCGAGGTGAGCTGTCCGCGCTGCGGCAGCACCCGCACCTCGCTGATTAGCGAATTCGGTTCCACGGCCTGCAAAGCGCTCTATCGCTGCGACAGCTGCCGGGAACCCTTTGATTACTTTAAATGTATTTGAGGTTGCCATGACGACGTTCCATGCGCTTAAGGTCGCGAGAGTCGAGCCGGAAACCCGCGATGCGGTGACCATTACGTTTGCGATTCCGCAAGCCCTGCAGGCGGAGTACTGCTTTCGTCCGGGCCAGCATCTGACGCTGAAAGCCCGGCTGGGCGGTGAAGAGCTGCGCCGCTGTTACTCCATCTGCCGCAGCCCTACGCCGGGAGAGATCAGCGTCGCGGTCAAAGCCATCGACGGCGGGCGCTTCTCGCGCTTCGCCCAGCACGCTATCCAGCAGGGGATGGAGCTGGAGGTAATGGTGCCGCAGGGGCATTTCGGCTATCAGCCGCAGGCTAAACGGCAGGGCGACTATCTGGCGATCGCCGCCGGCTCCGGGATCACGCCGATGATGGCGATCGTTAGCGCCACCCTGGCCACCGAGCCGCACAGCCGCTTCACGCTGATCTACGGCAACCGCAGCAGCCACAGCATGATGTTCCGCCAGGCGCTGGCCGATTTAAAAGACCGCTATCCGCAGCGCCTGCAGGTGGTGCATCTGTTCAGTCAGGAGTCGATGGACAGCGATCTGCTGCAGGGGCGCATCGATGGCGACAAACTGCGCCAGCTCGCGGACCATCTGCTGGATTTCAGCCGTTTCGACGAGGCCTTTATCTGCGGCCCGGCGACGATGATGGATGAGGCGGAAACGACCCTGCGCGAGCTCGGCGTGCCGGAGCACGCCATTCATCTCGAACGCTTCAATACGCCGGGCGGCAGCGTTAAGCGCGCCGCCGGGGTGCAGGCGGAAGGGCGCACGGTAACCATCCGCCAGGACGGGCGCGATCGGCTGATCGCCCTCAGCGCCGAAGACGACAGCATTCTGGATGCCGCATTGCGCCAGGGGGCAGACCTGCCGTTTGCCTGCAAGGGCGGGGTGTGCGCCACCTGTAAATGCAAAGTGCTGCGTGGCGAAGTGGCGATGGCCGCCAACTATAGCCTCGAAGCGGATGAGCTGGCGGCGGGTTACGTGCTGAGCTGCCAGGCGCTGCCCACCAGCGGCGACGTGGTGGTCGACTTTGACGCGCGGGGGATGGCATGAGCGAGCTGATGATCCACCGCCATGGCCGGGTGCTGCAGCTGACGCTCAACCGTCCGCAGGCCCGCAACGCGCTGAACAATGCTTTATTAACCCGGATTGCCGAGGCGCTGGAGGCCGCGGCCGCTGATGACAACGTCAGCGTCTGCGTCATCAGCGGCAATCCGCGCTTCTTTGCCGCCGGAGCCGACCTGAACGAGATGGCGGAGAAAGATCTCCCGGCGACCCTGGATGATATCCGCCCGCGGCTGTGGGCGCGTATCGATGCCTTCCCCAAACCGCTGATCGCCTCGGTCAACGGTTACGCCCTCGGCGCGGGCTGCGAGCTGGCCCTGCTGTGCGACCTGATTGTCGCCGGGGACAACGCCCGCTTTGGCCTGCCGGAAATTACCCTCGGCATCATGCCGGGCGCTGGCGGCACCCAGCGGCTGATCCGCAGCGTTGGCAAGGCGCTGGCCAGCCGGATGGTGCTGAGCGGCGAGAGTATTGACGCCCGTCAGGCGCAGCAGGCCGGACTGGTAAGCGATATCCATCCGGCGGCGTTAACCAATGAATATGCCCTGCAACTGGCGACCACCATCGCCCGCCACGCGCCGCTGGCGCTCCGGGCGGCGAAACAGTCGCTGCGCCTGTCGCAGGAGGTGAGCCTGCAGGCCGGTCTCCAGCAGGAGCGCCAGCTGTTCACCCTGCTGAGCGCCACCGAAGACCGCCGCGAAGGCATCGACGCCTTCTTACAAAAACGTACCCCGGACTTTAAAGGACGCTAATCGTGGAAGCTTTCATTCTCAGCGCAGTGGAACAGGGCGTCATGACCATTACCCTCAATCGCCCGGACCGCCTCAACAGTTTTAACGACCTGATGCATCAACAGCTGGCGGAATGCCTGAAGCAGGCCGAGCGCGACGACGGCGTGCGTTGCCTGCTGATCACCGGCGCCGGCCGCGGCTTTTGCGCCGGCCAGGATTTGAACGACCGCAACGTCGACCCCAGCGGCCCGCCGCCGGATCTCGGCCTGTCGGTGGAACGCTTTTACAACCCCTTAGTGCGTCGTCTGGCGGCGCTGCCGAAACCGGTGATTTGCGCGGTCAACGGCGTAGCCGCTGGCGCAGGGGCCACCCTGGCGCTGGGCTGCGATATCGTGCTGGCCGCGCGTTCGGCCAAGTTTGTGATGGCCTTCAGCAAGCTCGGGCTGGTGCCGGACTGCGGCGGCAGCTGGTTCCTGCCGCGGGTGGCCGGCCGCGCGCGCGCCATGGGGCTGGCGCTGCTGGGCGATAGCCTCAGCGCGGAACAGGCCGCGCAGTGGGGGATGATCTGGCAGCTGGTGGATGATGCCGAACTGGCGGACACCAGTCTGCAGCTGGCGCGCCATCTGGCGGCTCAGCCGACGTTGGGTCTTGGGTTGATTAAAAAGGCGCTGCTGGCGGCGGAAACCAACGGTCTCGACGCGCAGCTGGACCTGGAGCGCGATTATCAACGCCTCGCCGGGCGCAGCGATGATTACCGCGAAGGGGTCAGCGCATTTCTGGCCAAACGGCCACCACAGTTCAGCGGGAAATAGATGATGACGACATCCATAGCCAACGTGGCGGTGATCGGCAGCGGCACCATGGGGGCCGGCATCGCCGAAGTGGCGGCTGCCGCCGGGCATCCGGTGCTGATTTACGACATCGATCATCAGGCCATCGCCCGGGCGATCGAGGGTATTGCCAGGCGGCTCGCCTCACGGGTCGAGCGCGGCAAACTGGCGTCAGAGCAGGCCGACGCGCTGCTGGCACGCCTGCATCCAGCCCACGATTTAGCCGCGCTGGCCGACGCAGATTTAGTGATCGAAGCGGCCTCTGAACGCCTGGAGGTAAAAACGGCGCTGTTCGCGCAGCTGGCGACGATCTGCGCGCCGTCAACGTTGCTCACCAGCAACACCTCGTCGATTTCGATTACCGCCATCGCCGCCGGGGTAAAGCATCCCGAACGCGTCGCCGGGCTGCACTTCTTTAATCCGGCGCCGGTCATGAAGCTGGTGGAAGTCGTCAGCGGCCTGGCGACGTCTGCGGAAGTGGTGGAGCAGCTGTGCCAGTGCGTGAGCGGCTGGGGGAAACGGCCGGTGCGCTGCCGCTCGACGCCCGGCTTTATCGTTAACCGCGTGGCGCGTCCATTCTACGCCGAAGCCTGGCGGGCGCTGGAGGAGCAGGTGGCCGCCCCGGAGGTTATCGATGCCGCTTTGCGTGACGGCGGCGGTTTCCCGATGGGGCCCCTGGCGCTGACGGACCTGATTGGCCAGGACGTCAACTTCGCCGTGACCTGCTCGGTATTTAACGCTTTCTGGCAGGACCGCCGCTACCTGCCATCGCTACTCCAGCAAGAGCTGGCGCTGGCCGGGCGGCTGGGCAAAAAGAGCGGCCATGGCGTCTATCGCTGGCCTGCGGAAGTCAGGACGGCGGCGGCGCTGCCGCCGGTTGCCCATGGCGCTCAATCCGTCATCACTATAAGTGACAGTGTCACTGAGCTGGACGAGCTGCTGTTGCTGGAGACCGAAGGCGAGACTGCCCTGGCGCTGAGCGTTAAGCATCGCCGTCCGGTGGTGGTGTATGACCTGTGCGCCAGCGATACGGTAGTGCTGGCCGCAGCGGCGACCAACGCGCCGGCGGCGACGGACAAAGCGGTGCACTACTTCCAGCAGCAGGGCAAGAACGTGCTGCGTATTGCCGATTATCCCGGCCTGCTGGTGTGGCGCACGGTGGCGATGCTGATTAACGAAGCGCTGGATGCACTACAGAAAGGGGTGGCCAGCGCACAGGATATCGATACCGCCATGCGTCTGGGCGTCAACTACCCGCAGGGCCCGCTGGCGTGGGGAGAACGCCTTGGCTGGCGGCGGGTGCTGCAACTGCTGGAGAACCTGCAACACCATTATGGCGAGGAGCGCTATCGCCCCAGTTCCCTGTTGCGCCAGAAGGCGCTGATGGAGAAGCACCATGAGCAATGATGCGTGGCGCAACGCGCGCGTGATGTACGAAAAAGATACCTGCGCCAGAAAGATGGGGATCGAACTTATCGAAATGGACGATGGTTTTGCGCAGATGAGCATGACCGTCTCGGCGGACATGCTTAACGGCCATCAAACCTGTCACGGCGGTCAGCTATTTACGCTCGCCGATACCGCTTTCGCCTACGCCTGTAACAGCCAGGGGCTGGCGGCGGTGGCTTCGGCGGCAAGCATTGATTTTCTCCGCCCGGCGTTTGCCGGCGACAGGCTGGTCGCCACCGCCAGAGTCAAACAGCAGGGCAAGCTAACCGGCGTCTACGACATTGAAATTGTTAATCAACAGCAAAAAATTGTGGCCCTGTTTCGCGGCAAATCGCACCGCATCGGCGGCACAATCACAGGAGAAGTGTAATGCGCGAGGCCTTTATTTGTGACGGGATCCGCACGCCGATTGGCCGCTACGGCGGCGCGCTGGCCAGCGTGCGCGCCGACGACCTGGCGGCGATCCCGCTGCGTGCGTTGCTGAGCCGCAACCCCCGGCTTGACCCGACAGCGATCGATGATGTGATTTACGGCTGCGCGAATCAGGCGGGCGAAGATAACCGTAATGTGGCGCATATGGCGACGCTGCTGGCCGGCTACCCGCACACCGTGCCGGGTACCACCCTCAACCGCCTGTGCGGCTCCGGGCTGGACGCCGTCGGTTTTGCCGCCCGGGCGATCAAAGCCGGCGATGCCGATCTGCTGATCGCCGGCGGCGTGGAGTCGATGTCGCGCGCGCCGTTTGTGATGGGGAAGGCCAGCGCGCCGTATCAGCGTCAGGCGGAGCTGTTCGACACCACCATTGGCTGGCGTTTTGTGAACCCGCTCATGGCGCAACACTTCGGAACTGACAGCATGCCGGAAACCGCTGAGAATGTAGCCGAATTGTTAAATATCAGCCGCGCCGATCAGGATGCTTTCGCCTGGCGCAGCCAGCAGCGCACGGCGCAGGCCCAGCGCGACGGCATTCTGGCGCAGGAGATCGTGCCGGTGCAGGTTGTCGGCCGGAAAGGGGCGCTTAGCGACGTGCGCGAGGACGAGCATCCGCGACCGGAAACCACGCTTGAGCAGCTGGCGCAACTGAAAGCGCCGTTCCGTAAGGGCGGCGTCATTACCGCGGGCAATGCTTCCGGGGTCAACGACGGCGCCGCGGCGCTGATCATCGCCAGCGAACAGCAGGCCGCTAGCCAGGGGCTCATGCCGCGGGCGCGGATCGTGGCGATGGCGACGGCGGGCGTCGCGCCGCGCCTGATGGGGCTGGGGCCGGTACCGGCGGTGCGTAAAGTGCTGGAGCGGGCGGGGCTCAATATTAACGATATGGATCTGATTGAGCTGAATGAGGCCTTCGCCGCCCAGGCGCTGGGGGTGCTCAGACAGCTCGGCGTGCCGGACGATGCGGCGCATGTGAATCCCAACGGCGGCGCCATCGCTTTAGGCCATCCGCTGGGCATGAGCGGCGCGCGTCTGGCGCTGAGCGCCAGCCTTGAGCTGCAGCGCCGCGGCGGGCGCTATGCGTTGTGTACGATGTGTATTGGCGTGGGTCAGGGCATCGCCATGATCCTCGAGCGAGTGTGAGCTAATTTACCTGCGAGTACCCTACAATGATAACTACTACAAAATTAGATCCGATTGAAACCGCCTCGCGTGATGAGCTGCAGGCCCTGCAAACCCAGCGTCTGAAGTGGACGCTGAATCATGCGTATAACAATGTGCCAATGTATCGTCGTAAATTCGACGCCGCAGGCGTGCACCCTGACGACTTCCGCGAACTGAGCGACCTGACCAAATTCCCGTGCACCACCAAACAGGATCTGCGCGACAACTATCCCTTCGATACCTTCGCGGTGCCGATGGAGCAGGTGGTGCGCATTCATGCCTCATCCGGCACCACCGGCAAACCGACGGTGGTGGGTTATACGCAAAACGATATTGATCACTGGGCCAATATCGTCGCCCGTTCGCTGCGCGCCGCCGGCGGCACGGCGAAAGATAAAATTCACGTCGCCTACGGCTACGGCCTGTTTACCGGCGGCCTTGGCGCGCACTACGGCGCGGAACGCTTAGGCGCGACGGTGATCCCGATGTCCGGCGGACAGACCGAAAAACAGGCGCAGCTGATCCGCGATTTCCAGCCGGATATGATCATGGTGACGCCCTCATACTGTCTGAATCTGATTGAAGAGCTGGAGCGCCAGATGGCCGGCGATGCCCGCGGCTGTTCATTACGCGTCGGCGTCTTTGGCGCCGAGCCGTGGACCCTGGCGATGCGCGCGGAGATCGAGCGCCGGCTGGGGATCACCGCCCTGGATATTTACGGTCTGTCAGAGGTGATGGGCCCGGGGGTGGCGATGGAGTGTCTGGAAACCGTTGACGGCCCGACCATCTGGGAAGACCACTTCTTCCCGGAAATCGTTAACCCGGACGACGGCACGCCGCTGGCCGATGGCGAACACGGCGAACTGCTGTTCACCACGCTGACCAAAGAGGCGCTGCCGGTGATCCGCTACCGTACCCGCGATCTGACGCGCCTGCTGCCGGGCACCGCGCGCACCATGCGCCGTATGGACCGCATCAGCGGACGCAGCGACGATATGCTGATCATCCGCGGGGTTAACGTCTTCCCGTCGCAGCTGGAAGAAGAGATCCTTAAGTTTGAACACCTGGCGCCGCACTACCAGCTGGAGGTGAATCGCCGCGGCCATCTCGATTCGCTGGCGGTGCGCGTGGAGCTGAAAGAGAGCGGGCTGGCCCTGAGTCACGAGCAGCGCTGCCAGATTTGCCACCAGCTGCGCCACCGCATTAAGTCGATGGTCGGGATCTCCACCGATATCACCATCGTCAACTGCGGCAGCATTCCGCGCTCTGAAGGCAAAGCCTGTCGCGTATTCGACCTGCGTAAAGCGGTGGTCAGCGGTTAATTCTCTCCCCGATAACCCGGCTGAGGCCTTTACGCCGTAGGCCGGGAATTTCCTGTGCTATGATTCATAAAGGAAAAATATAACAACAGAATGAATCAGATGAGTAAACTCGACGCCTTTATTCAACAAGCGGTGACGGCGACGCCGATCAGCGGCACATCATTAATCGCCTCGCTGTATGGCGACGCCTTATTACAACGCGGTGGGGAAGTGTGGCTGGGCAGCGTCGCGGCGCTGCTGGAAGGATTAGGCTTCGGCGAGCGTTTCGTCCGCACCGCGCTGTTTCGCCTCAATAAAGAGGAGTGGCTCGATGTCGTCCGTATCGGCCGCCGCAGCTTCTATCGTCTGAGCGACAAAGGGCTGCGCCTGACCCGACGCGCGGAACATAAAATTTATCGCGCGAACGCTCCGGAATGGGACGGCACCTGGCTGCTGCTGCTTTCGGAAGGCCTGGAGAAAAATGTGCTGGCCGACGTCAAAAAGCAGCTGCTGTGGCAGGGGTTTGGCGCGCTGGCGCCGAGCCTGTTAGCCTCGCCGTCGCAAAAGCTGGCGGATGTCCAGTCGCTGCTCCATGAAGCGGGGGTCGCCGAAAACGTCATCTGTTTTGAAGCTCATTCGCCGCTGGCGCTCTCCCGGGCGGCGCTGCGCAGCCGGGTGGAGGAGTGCTGGCATCTCACCGAACAAAACGAGATGTATGAGGCTTTTATCTCGTTATTCCGGCCGTTACTGCCGCTGCTGCGCGACTGCGACCCCGCGGAGTTAACGCCGGAACGCAGCTTTCAGATCCAGCTCCTGCTGATTCATTTCTATCGTCGGGTGGTGCTCAAAGATCCGCTGCTGCCGGAAGAGCTGCTGCCGGCGCACTGGGCGGGGCAAACCGCCCGCCAGCTGTGTATCAATATTTACCAACGGGTGAGTCCCGGCGCGCTGGCGTTCGTCAGCGAGAAAGGTGAAAGCTCGGTCGGCGAGCTTCCCGCGCCGGGCCCGCTCTATTATCAGCGCTTTGGCGGTTTGCCGGGCGCATAAGGAGGTTGCATGCCGATTTATCAGATTGATGGACTGACCCCGGTGGTGCCGGAGGAGAGTTACGTCCACCCGACCGCGGTGTTGATTGGCGACGTGATCCTCGGCAAAGGGGTCTATGTTGGGCCCAACGCCAGCCTGCGCGGCGATTTTGGCCGCATCGTGGTCAAAGACGGGGCCAATATTCAGGACAACTGCGTGATGCACGGCTTCCCCGGCCAGGATACGGTGGTGGAAGAGGACGGACATATCGGCCACGGCGCTATTCTGCACGGCTGCGTGATTGGCCGCAACGCGCTGGTGGGGATGAGCGCGGTGATTATCGATGGGGCGACCATCGGCGAAAACAGCATTGTCGGCGCCTCGGCCTTTGTCAAAGCCAACGCTGAGATGCCCGCCAACCATCTGATCATCGGCAGCCCGGCAAAAGCGATTCGCGTCCTGAGCGAACAGGAGCTGGCGTGGAAAAAACATGGCACCCGTGAATACCAGGTGCTGGTGGAACGCTGTAAGCAGACGCTGCATCAGGTCGAGCCATTACGGGAAGTGGAAGAGGGGCGTAAGCGGCTGGAGTTTGATGAAAACCTGCGGCCAAAAACGCAGCGCTAACTTTCCAGGGCAACCCGGAGGGGCTCAGTGGATTAGTGCTCAGCCAATTCGCGAAAGAACGCCGGGTTGGCCTGGATAACCGCCAGTACTTTTGCTGCCAGGCCTGTCGGGTTGCGCCGCCTGGACTCCCAACTTTTGATAGTATCCACGCTGGTACCCAGCGCTTTTGCCATTTCTGCCTGCGAAACATTAAGCTGCGTGCGGATGGCTTTCACATCAGCAACTTCATAACGCGTCGCTCGGGCTGGGGCCTTGTAGCCATCTTTGATCTCAACAGCCTCTTCCAGGGACGCTTTAAGCTCGTCGAAGTAACCCATTTCAAACCTCATTTTTTAGTCGCCGGGTCAGTTTCCTGAGTTCGTTTTTTTCCGCTGCGCTCAGGCTCTCTTTGGTGTGCTTCGGGTAGGCTAAGACGAGATAGATAATCTCGCGGGTTGCCAGAAAATAAATCACCCGCACGCCGCCGCTTTTTCCCTGTGAGCCTGTCGCCATTCTTATTTTCCGTAACCCGCCGGTATCCTGGATAAGATCGCCGAAATCCGGATTGCCTATGAGTTGCCTCTGCAGTGCCCTCAGATCTTCATCGCTGGCCAGCTGTTTTATCTGGCGGGTAAATAGCGACGTTTCGATAAATTCAATGGCATGACACACGAAAACGCTCCTTGCTAAGGTACCATGTACACCATCGAGTGTACATAGTACGCACTCCTGTTTTTGACCATGACAACGGTTGCCATCAGCGACCGGGAGTGAGCCAGATTCGCGCGGCGACAGCCATGGTACAGACTGGTGGCTTAAGGCGTTGGAATGATGTGTGAATTTACGAGGCGGCTCGTAAAAGGGCGATGGGCGAGGGGGAAAAAACACTCCCACCGGGCGGCGGGAGTGGAAATATTAGGCTGCAACCACGCTGTCGATGGCCGCTTTTGCGTCAGACTGCGCTTTGGCCGCGACTTCCGGGCCGTAAGCGATACCTTCGGCGAACACGAAGTTCACGTCGGTGATGCCGATAAAGCCGAGGAAGGTGGACAGGTACGGGGTGACCAGGTCGGTCGGGGTATCTTTATGGATACCGCCGCGGCTGGTTACGACGACCGCGCGTTTACCGGTCACCAGACCTTCCGGCCCTTTCTCGGTGTAGCGGAAGGTCACGCCGGCGCGAGCCACCAGGTCAAAATAGTTTTTCAACTGCGTCGGAATGTTGAAGTTGTACATCGGCGCAGCGATAACAATCACATCATTGCCTTTCAGTTCGGCGATCAGCTCGTCGGAAAGGGCCAGCGCTTCCTGCTGACGCGGCGTCAGCGGCGCGTCGCTCGGACGCAGGGCACCAACCAGTTCACCATCCAGAACCGGGATCGGATTAGCGGCCAGGTCACGTACGGTGATCTCGTCGCCCGGGTGTTTTTCCTGCCATTGTTCAACAAAATAGTCGGAAAGCTGACCAGATTGTGAGTACCCTGCCAGAATACTGGATTTCAGAACTAATACTTTGCTCATGGGTGTTTCCTTTTTTAATGTGATTGACGGGTCAGTGCCCTGGTGCTTGATGACACTGTATTCACAATCGCGCCACAGAGATAGCGCAATATATCGAATCCTATGTTCAGATTTTTTGAACAAGGCACGGATGACACAGATGTGGTACTCTAAGGCAATACTTCAAAAGAGATTTTCCCGGCAGAGCTCTGCCCGATAACGCTATGACAGAACAACAAAAAATCACCTTCCCCCAGCTTTATCAACAGCTCGACGGCCTGATGCTGCGCGACAAAACGCGCTTTGCCCGCCGTCTGCACGGCGTGAAGAAGGTTAAAAATCCTGAATCGCAACAGGCCATCCTCCAGGAGATGGCGCAGGAGATAAGCCAGGCAGCCGGTAAAGTCCTGCTGCGCGAAGCGGCGCGACCGGCCATCACCTATCCGGAAAACCTGCCGGTTAGCCAGAAAAAACAAGAAATTCTCGAGGCGGTACGCGATCACCAGGTGGTGATTGTCGCCGGGGAGACCGGTTCGGGTAAAACCACCCAGCTGCCAAAAATCTGCATGGAGCTGGGCCGCGGGCTGAAAGGGCTGATCGGCCATACCCAGCCGCGTCGTCTGGCCGCGCGAACCGTCGCCAACCGTATCGCCGAGGAGCTGCAAACGGAGCCGGGCGGTTGTATCGGCTATAAGGTCCGCTTTAGCGATCACGTCAGCGACAACACCATGGTCAAGCTGATGACCGACGGTATTCTGCTGGCGGAGATCCAGCAGGATCGCCTGCTGATGCAGTATGACACCATCATTATCGATGAAGCGCACGAGCGCAGCCTGAACATCGACTTCCTGCTCGGCTATCTGAAAGAGCTGCTGCCGCGCCGTCCTGACCTGAAAATCATCATCACCTCGGCGACTATCGACCCGGAACGTTTCTCAAAGCATTTCAATAATGCGCCGATTATCGAAGTCTCCGGGCGGACTTACCCGGTGGAAGTGCGCTACCGGCCGATAGTGGAAGAGGCGGACGATACCGAGCGCGATCAGCTGCAGGCGATCTTTGATGCCGTCGACGAGCTGGGGCGCGAAGGGCCAGGGGATATTCTGATCTTTATGAGCGGCGAGCGGGAGATTCGCGATACCGCCGATGCGCTGAATAAGCTGAAACTGCGCCATACCGAAGTGCTGCCGCTGTACGCTCGCTTGTCCAACAGCGAGCAGAACCGCGTCTTCCAGCCGCACAGCGGACGGCGCATCGTGCTGGCGACCAACGTGGCGGAAACCTCGCTGACCGTGCCGGGCATCAAGTACGTTATCGATCCCGGTACCGCGCGTATCAGCCGCTACAGCTACCGCACCAAGGTGCAGCGCCTGCCGATCGAGCCGGTTTCCCAGGCCTCCGCCAACCAGCGTAAAGGCCGCTGCGGCCGCGTCTCGGAAGGGATCTGTATTCGTCTTTATTCAGAAGACGATTTCCTGTCGCGCCCGGAATTTACCGACCCGGAAATTCTGCGCACCAACCTGGCGTCGGTCATCCTGCAGATGACCGCCCTGGGCTTAGGCGATATCGCCGCCTTCCCGTTCGTTGAAGCGCCGGATAAGCGCAACATTCAGGACGGCGTGCGCCTGCTGGAAGAGCTGGGCGCGATCACCACCGATGAGCAGGCCACCGCCTATAAGCTAACGCCGATGGGCCGCCAGCTCAGCCAGCTGCCGGTGGACCCGCGCCTGGCGCGGATGGTGCTGGAGGCGCAGAAGCACGGCTGCGTGCGGGAAGCGATGATCATCACCTCCGCGCTGTCGATTCAGGATCCGCGCGAGCGGCCGATGGATAAACAGCAGGCCTCCGACGAGAAGCACCGCCGCTTTCACGATAAAGAGTCTGATTTCCTTGCCTTCGTCAATCTGTGGAACTACCTCGGCGAGCAGCAGAAGGCGCTGTCGTCGAATCAGTTCCGCCGCCAGTGCCGGGTCGATTTTCTGAACTATCTGCGCGTGCGCGAGTGGCAGGATATCTACACCCAGCTGCGTCAGGTGGTGAAAGAGCTTGGCCTGCCAATCAACAGCGAACCGGCGGAATACCGCGAGATCCATACTGCGCTGCTGACCGGTCTGCTGTCGCACATCGGCATGAAGGATGCCGATAAACAGGAGTTTACCGGCGCGCGTAACGCCCGCTTCTCCATCTTCCCGGGGTCCGGTCTGTTTAAAAAGCCGCCGAAGTGGACGATGGTGGCGGAACTGGTGGAAACCAGCCGGCTGTGGGGCCGCATTGCCGCCCGCATTGAGCCGGAGTGGGTGGAGCCGGTCGCGCAGCACCTGATCAAACGCTCATACAGTGAGCCGCACTGGGAGCGGGCGCAGGGCGCGGTGATGGCGACGGAAAAGGTCACCGTCTATGGCCTGCCGATCGTTGGCGCGCGTAAGGTCAACTACAGCCAGATCGATCCGGCGCTGTGCCGCGAGCTGTTTATCCGCCACGCGCTGGTGGAGGGTGACTGGCAAACGCGCCACGCCTTCTTCCGGGAGAACCTGAAGCTGCGCGCGGAAATCGAAGAGCTGGAGCATAAGTCGCGCCGCCGCGACATTCTGGTGGATGACGAGACCCTGTTCGAATTCTACGACCAGCGCATCAGTCACGACGTCATCTCCGCCCGGCATTTTGACGCCTGGTGGAAGCAGGCCAGCCGCGACACCCCGGATCTGCTCAACTTTGAGAAGAGCATGCTGATTAAGGAAGGGGCGGAGCAGGTCAGCAAACTGGACTATCCGAACTTCTGGCATCAGGGCAACCTCAAGCTACGGCTGAGCTATCAGTTTGAGCCGGGCGCCGACGCCGACGGCGTGACGGTGCATATTCCGCTGCCGCTGCTTAATCAGGTGGAGGAGGCCGGGTTTGAATGGCAGATCCCCGGTCTGCGCCGGGAGCTGATTATCGCCCTGATAAAATCGCTGCCGAAGCCGGTGCGGCGCAATTTCGTCCCGGCGCCCAACTATGCGGAAGCGTTTCTTGGCCGGGCGACGCCGCTCGAGCTGCCGCTGCTCGACTCCCTCGAGCGCGAACTGCGGCGGATGACCGGCGTGACCATCGACCGCGAAGCCTGGCAGTGGGATCAGGTGCCCGATCACCTGAAAATCACTTTCCGGGTGGTGGACGATAAAAACAAGAAGCTGCAGGAAGGGCGCTCGCTGCAGGCGCTGAAAGAGGCGCTGAAGGGCAAAGTTCAGGAGACGCTGTCGGCGGTCGCTGATGACGGCATCGAGCAGAGCGGGCTGCATATCTGGAGCTTTGGCACCCTGGCGGAGAGTTACGAACAGAAGCGCGGCAACTATAAGGTGAAAGCCTGGCCGGCGCTGGTGGACGAGCGCGACAGCGTGGCCATCAAGCTGTTTGATAATCCACAGGAACAGCAGCAGGCCATGTGGCGCGGTCTGCGTCGCCTGCTGCTGCTTAACATTCCGTCGCCGATTAAGTATCTGCACGAGAAGCTGCCGAACAAAGCCAAGCTCGGGCTCTATTTTAACCCGTACGGCAAAGTGCTGGATCTGATTGACGACTGCATCTCCTGCGGCGTTGATAAGCTTATCGACGAGGCGGGCGGGCCGGTGTGGACGGAAGAGGGCTTTAGCCAGCTGCATGATAAAGTTCGCGCCGAGCTCAACGAGACGGTGGTGGAGATCGCCAAACAGGTCGAGCAGATCCTCACCGCGGTGTTCAATATCAACAAACGGCTGAAAGGCCGGGTGGATATGACCATGGCGCTGGGGCTGTCGGACATCAAAGCGCAGATGGCGGGGCTGGTTTACCGCGGCTTTGTCACCGGCAATGGCTTCCGTCGTCTTGGCGATACGCTGCGCTATCTGCAGGCGATTGAAAAGCGTCTGGAGAAGATGGCTATCGATCCGCACCGCGACCGCGCTCAGATGCTGAAAATCGAGAGCGTGCAGCAGGCGTGGCAGCAGTGGCTGAATAAGCTGCCGCCGAACCGCCGTGAGGACGACGATGTCCGGGAGATCCGCTGGATGATCGAAGAGCTGCGGGTGAGCTTCTTCGCCCAGCAGCTGGGGACCCCGTACCCCATCTCGGACAAACGCGTGCTACAGGCGATGGAGCAGATTACGCCGTAACCTGGCCGGTTGTCCCCGGTGGCGCTGCGCTTACCGGGGCGACGGGCCAGGCGTCCACGCTTAAGCGTTGACCCACGCCAGGGTAAAGCCGTCCCAGCCTTTCGTGCCCACGGTTTGCAGCGCCGTTGCCGTCAACCGTGGCTCGGCGCCCATCATCTCAATGAACTGACGCACGCCCTGAACGCGCTCGTCGGCGCTCTGTGGGTTGACCACTTCGCCGTCGCGTACCACGTTATCGCCAATAATTAAGGTTCCCGGGCGGGAATAACGTAGCGCCCAGCGCAGATAATGGGGATTATTCGGCTTATCGGCATCGATGAAGATCAGGTCGAAAGCGGGACATTCGCCAAGCGCCTCCAGGGACTGTAGCGCGGGCCCCTCCCGCAGCGTGACCCGCTGGTCAACCCCCGCCAGCTGCAGATTCTCCCGCGCCACGCAGGCATGATGCGCGTCGGCCTCCAGGGTGAGGAGTTGGCCGTGGGCAGGAAGCTCGCGCGCCATCCAGATGGTGCTATAGCCGCCGAGGGTGCCGATCTCCAGGATCCGCTTAGCCTGGGTAAGCCGTACCAGCAGGGCGAGAAACTGACCCTGATTGGCGGCGACATCGTGTGCCGGGAGCCCGGCACGATGGTTGTTTTCCAGTACCCGATCGAGCACAGGATCGCTGGGAATTAAGGCCTCAATCAAATAATTGTCTACTGCAGACCACTGTTGTTGCATATGACGCTTCCCCCTTTAGCTCCCTGATGAGTCAGACCAGCCGCCTCCCAGCGCCCGGTATAGATCGATCTGCGCCAGCAGCAGGTTATTCTTCACCTGTACCACGCTAAGCTGGGTGGAGAACAGCGTTCGCTGGGCATCAAGCACATCCAGATACGAAGAGTAGCCGTTGCGGTAGCGGTTCTGCGCAATGCGCAATGTTTCTTCCGCCACCGCCTCCTGCCCCTGCAGTTCGGTCAGCTGTTCGCCGTAGCGGCTAATGGCGTCCAGGCTGTCATTGACCTCTTTAAACGCGCCGCGCACCGTTTTCTCATAGCTGTACAGCGCCTGGTTGCGCTGGGCCATCGAGACATCCACCTGGGCATTTAACGCCTGGCGGTTAAGCAGCGGCGCCAGGATGCTACCGCCAATGCTCCAGAGTCGCAGCGGGTTGTCCAGCAGATCCGGCAGCGTCCGGTCCTGCAGGCTGCCGGTGGCGGTCAGGTTGATAGACGGCAGCAGCTGCGCCTGGGACGAGGCCAGGGTGGCATCGGCGGCGACCAGCTGACGCTGGGCCTGTACGATATCCGGGCGGCGGTTGAGCAAGGTGGACGGCAGCTGCGAGGGCAGACGCAGCGGGGTGAGCCCGGCGAATTCGCCGCGTTTTATCGCGCCGGGGTTATCCCCCAGCAGCACGCTGAGGGCGTTTTCCTGCTGCGCAATCTGGTGCTGCAGCGGCGGGATCTGCGCCCGCGTGGAGCGCAGCTCCGAATCCGCCTGCATCAGCTCAAGGCGCGAGGTATACCCGGTTTCATACTGACGTTTGGCCAGGCGCCAGGCGTCTTCCCGCGCCTGGAGCGTCTGCTGCGTGACCCGCAGTTGCTCATCCAGCGACAGAAGCGTCACGTAGCCCACGGCCACCGAGGCGGCGACGCTCAAATTGGCCGCGTCGGCAGCGGCTTTCTGCGCCTCGAGGCTGGCCCCGGCGGCGCTGGCCGCGCTGCGGTTCGCGCCCCAGATATCGACATCATAGCTGGCGGTCAGGCCGCCTTTATACACCGTACTGTGGATCGGCAGGCCGGTGGCGGCGGACTGCGCGCGGGCGCGGGTGCCGGTCAGGCTGGCATCCAGCGAGGGGAAAAGACTGCTGTCGGCGGCATACGCCCGCGCCTGATACTCTTTCACCCGCTCGCGGGCGATCAGCACATCGCTGTTATAGCGCAGCGCCCGGTCGACATACTGATTCAGCGCGCTGTCATGAAAATTGCGCCACCATACGCCTTCCACCGGGCTGGCAGGGCCAACGTCGGCCCGCCAGGCGGCAGGGATGGCGAGCGTCGGCTGGGCGCGCTGCACATCGGCGGACTGACAGCCGACCAGCGCCAGGACGATGGCAAGGGTGACCGGGCGGATCATGGCTGCTTCTCCGCGCGGGTATCAATGGTCACCTGCACCGACATGCCGGGGCGCAGGCGCTCGCTGTTGCGTTGCCCCTCGTTAACCGTGATGCGCACCGGGATGCGCTGGGCGATCTTGACGAAGTTGCCGGTGGCGTTGTCCGGCGAAATGGCGCTGAACTCCACCCCGGTCGCCGGGGAGATACTCTGCACCTTGCCGTGGAAGGTCTCGCCGTTGAGCGCGTCAACGGTGAAGGTAACCGGCTGGCCGATACGCACATCGGCCAGCTGGGTCTCTTTCAGGTTGGCGATCACCCAGTGCTGCGGCGGCACCAGCGAAGTCAGATGGGTTCCGGCGCTGACGTAAGCGCCAAGACGCACCGAAATCTGCCCCAGCTGGCCGCCGGTGGGGGCGATGATCTGCGTATTCTGCAGGTCGATCTGCGCCAGCTCGAGGGAGGCTTTGGCGCTGGCCACGTCGGCCTCCAGTGAATCGCGATTGACGATGGTCGATTCGCGGTCCTGGCGCGACATCTCCAGCGCCGCTTTCGCCTGTTCAATATCCGCTGCTCCCTGGGCGGCGCTGGCGCGGGCGGAATCCCGCTCGCGGATCGACAGCGATCCATCGGCGGTCAGCTCCTGCACCCGTTTTAAATCAGCCTGGATTTTCAGATTCTGCGCGCGGGCGTTCTGCAGCGCGGCTTCATTTTTGGCGATCGTCGCCTCGGCGCTTTTGCGCTGCTGCAGGTTGTTGCGCAGCGCCGCCTCCTTCATCGCCAGGGTGGCCTGAGCCTGGTGCACCCGCTGCTTATAGATGCGATCGTCTATCTGGAACAGCACCTCGCCCGGCTGAACGATGGCGAAATCCTTGACGTTGACGGCAGTGATGTAGCCGTTGACCTGCGGACTGATAAAGGTGGTCTGCCCGCGCACGTAGGCGTTGTCGGTAAACTGGCTATGGCGGGTGAACGGCGGCAGTTGCCAGGCATAGAGGATCACCAGTACGCCGACGAGGCCTATCGCCGCGGCGGTAAAAATGGAGACCACGCGAATGTTGTTCCGGGTGTTGGCCTGTTGTTTGGCCGCATCCTGCTGACTCATAACGACTCCAGAGATGAAATGATGATAATTATTTGCTGCCGGTGGCGCGTTTTAAGGCGATACGGGCGGTCAGTCGTAAGCGAATTAAGCGCCAGAAAACCCACACTAACGTCCCGGCGGAGATCGCCGCCGTCAGCAGATAGGTGTCATTCCAGGCGAGAATATTGGCCTGCAGCGTCGCGGCGTTTTGCAGCAGGGTGGTGGCCTGGACGTTAAGCAGCGTGCTGTCGCCGATCTGGCTCTGGTACATCTGGCTGTACTGCTGCAGCCGCTCGACGATCAGCGGGTTCAGGGTGGTGATCTGGTCCGCCAGCTGGCTGGAGTGAAATTTCTCCCGCCAGGTCTGGAAGGTGCCGAGTATCGCCGACCCCATCAGACCGCCGATGTTCTGGCTCATGCCGAACAGCACCGAGAAGCTGACCAGGTTGCGCGGATCGGCGAACACCCCGCCAATACCGGCGAGCATCGCCGGCGCCAGAAAGAAGGCGCTGCCGAAGCCAAGCAAAAACTGGCTGAACATCAGCTGTTCCGGACGGGTGAGGGCGTTGGACTGGCTGTCGAGCAGCGAGGCCACCATGATCAGCGCCAGGGCGGTGGCGGTCGGCCAGTAGAGCTTCTGCGGGTTAAGCGTCAGGCAGCTGGCGATGATCCCGCACAGAATGCCGGCAAAAATTGACCACGCAAGGTTGGTCATCTGTTCGTTTTGCAGGCCAACGTACTGCAGCCAGCCGATCACCCCAGTATTCTGCTCCGCCAGCACGATGCGGATCAGCAGCATAATCAGACCCAGGCGCAGGATACTGCCGCTGGAGAGCCATTTGGTATTGAGCAGAGGATTGCTGCGGTTATGCTCAAAGGCGATGGCGGCGACGATCAGCACTACCGCCGCGGCCAGCGACAAGCCGATCCACGGCGCTTCGAACCACCACTCGAGCCGCCCCAGCGAGAGCACCGCGCAGACCAGCGCCATGCCGGGGGCCAGCAGGAAGAAGGTAATAAAATCCTTCTTCTCGAACACCTTTTTACGATCGCTCGGCGGCAGCTTCAGGGCGATGACGCAGGCCAGCGACACCAGCGCCAGCCCCAGCTCAAAGAAGTAGAGCCCGCGCCATTCATCGATCTGCAGCAGCTCGGTGGAAAAGAGGCGCGCCAGCGGAATGGCCAGCGACGAGCCGGTGATACCGATAGTCAGCCCTTTCAGGCGGTGGCGTGCGGGCCAGGCCTGCACCTGATAGTAGATCCCCAGCGAGCTGAGCGCCGCGGCCACCATGCCGTGGGCGGCGCGGACCATCATCGCCGAGCTGAGATCGTTGACGAACAGGTGAAAGAAGGTGACCAGCACATAGAGCACCAGAAAGCCTTCGGTAAAGGCGCGCAGCCCGAACTGCTGACGAAATTTCACCAGCAGCAGGTTAATGGAGACGTTGGTCATGACATACACCGCCGGTAGCCAGGCGATCTCCGTCGACCAGGCGGCGAAGGTGCCCTGCAGCAGCTGCAGATTGGCGGTGACCACCGCGTTGCCCAGCGCGCCGGTGAGGCACACCAGCAGCCCTACCACCCCGTAGGCCAGGCGCTTCGCCGGGCTGTGCAGCGGCGTCGATGGCGAGCCGAGCAGGGCCGGTTTTTCATGCGGCGCCCAGTCATGAGGGACGTAGGGGTTACTCTGGCGACGGGGCATTATTTCTTCTCCACTTCGCGCAACAGCTTTTCCAGCACCCGCTGAGTTTGTTCCCGCTCCTGCGGCGTGATCGCCGTCAGGATCTCTTCACGCAGATCGTCCGCCACCGTTTTGACCTGCTCGAAGAGGGCCTGCCCCTGGTCAGTGACCACCAGCAGCCGCTTGCGTTTATCGCGGTCGGTGGTGACGCGCTCCACCAGGCCGAGGGCCACCAGGCGGTTGATCAGCGGCACAATGGTCGGGCTCTCCACTCCCAGCTCCTGCGCCAGTTCGCTTTGCGACAGCGGCTGGTGGTGGCGGGCGATGGCGGCGACCGCCACCCAGCTGGCCTGGCTGAGGCCGAGGTTTTTCAGCCGACGATTAACCGCCAGCCGCCAGTGATGGGCGGTCAGATATAAAAGATGGGAGAAGTTAAGCTGTCGATGGTCCATAGGTCGTCTGCCAAAATCGTTAGAGCTCTAACGAGTTTATGTCTGACAACCGGCGGAATTCAAGGGAAAGGATAAAAAAGGGTTAACGGTGTGTGCGTTTATTGTGGCGACAGGAGGATACCCCCTCAGGCCATTTACTCATGGAGGATGCTCTTATTCTGCGCCATCACCCAGGTGATAAAAGCGCGCAGGGGCGCGGGAATATGTTTGCGACTCGGATAGTAGACGCAGAAATGATCCGCCGGGTAGCGGTAGCTGGGTAATAAGCGGACCAGGCTGCCGGCGTTCAGTTGCGCGGACACCAGCGACTGATAGACGAAGGCGATCCCCAGTCCGCTCTCCGCCGCCTGGATCATCGCCGTATCGGAATCGACGACCAGATCGCCCTTGACGGCGACTTCGCCTGGCTCGCCGTCGGGGCTGATAAATTCCCACCGGTACTTTTCGCCGCTGGGAAAACAGCGGTTGATGCAGCGGAAATTGACCAGCGATTGCGGGGTGTCGGGCGCTCCGGCCTCGTGGAGATAGTCCGGGCTGGCCACCGGGATCAGCGACAGCTTCTCGCCAAAGGGGATGGCAATCATATCTTTGGGCACGTCCCGGGAATAGCGAATGCCAGCGTCAAAACCGGACTCGATAATATTCACTTTCCGATCGGTGGTAAACAGCTCCAGCGTCACGTCAGGATAGGCGGTTTTAAAAGCAATAAAATAGCGCTGAAAGAAAAGGTCGAGAACAATGCGCGGTAAATTGACTTTCACCACCCCTTCCGGGGTCAGACGGTGATAATTCAGACTGTCGACCACCCGGCGATAATCATTCACCACCGGCGTCATATTATTAAGAAATTCCTCACCCACCGCGGTTAAAGACAAACTGCGCGTCGAGCGATTGAGCAGGCGCACGCCTAATTTTTCTTCCAGATGATTAATAGCGCTGGTGAGGGCCGGCGGTGAAAGATTTAATGCTCTGGCAGCTTGCCGAAAACTGCCATGTTTCACTATGAGTATTAATATTTCAATTTGTTGCAAATCAGGCAACGTTTTCATTGTTAATTTCCAGCTAACACCGCGTTCGGAATAGATTAATTGTTATCAATGTAAAAGGGAAGTATATATTTAATAACATTCAGCACGTAAGGAAAATAAGGTGAAAACACGTTATCTCGGAAAAGAGAAGTTCCAGGTTTCCGCATTGGGTCTCGGGTGTATGGGAATGAGTTTCGCCTATGGCGGCGCTGAGGAGTCGCAGGCGATAAATACCATCCATGCCGCAGTGGACATGGGGGTGACCTTCCTGGATTCCGCCGAAGTGTATGGGCCTTTTGACAATGAAGTCCTTGTTGGGAAAGCGATTAAAGGCATCCGCGATAAGGTGCAGATTGCCACCAAATTTGGCTTTCGTATTCTGCCGACCGGCCAGGGGCTGGAGCGGATGGCCGGCGTCGACAGCCGTCCGGAACATATTCGCGAGGCGGTGGAAGGGTCGCTGAAGCGGCTGAATATCGAGACCATCGATCTGCTCTATCAGCACCGCGTTGATCCCGCGGTGCCGGTGGAAGAGGTGGTGGGCACCATGGCCGACCTGGTCAAAGAGGGTAAAATTCGCCATATCGGGCTGTCGGAAGTGTCAGCCCAGACGCTGCGCCGGGCCTGCAAGGTGCATCCGATCGCTGCGGTGCAGACGGAATACTCGCTGTGGACCCGTGAGCCGGAGGGCGGCATCCTCAAGGCCTGCCGCGAGCTGGGCGTGGGCTTTGTCCCTTACAGTCCGCTGGGCCGCGGCTTCCTGACGGGCCAGATCACCGACCCCGGCGTCTTCGCAGCCGATGATTTTCGTCGCAATCTGCCGCGCTTCCAGGCCGAAACCATGCGCAAAAACCAGCAACTGCTCGACCGTCTGCAGCAGGTCGCCAGCCGCTACGAGGCCACCCTGGCGCAGATGGCCCTCGCCTGGGTGATGAGCAAAGGGGAAGATATCGTGCCGATCCCCGGGGCGCGAAAAATGAACCATCTGCGCGATAATGCCGCTGCGGCCGATATTATGCTCTCCCCTGAGGATATTCTCGCCATCGATCATATTTTCGCTCCCGAAAACGTCGCCGGATTACGCTATAACCAGGGCGACTTTAATTTAATCGATAAATAATCTCCTGAATACGCTCCTCCCGCCGGTCTGGCGGGAGATAAGGTAACTTATGACTATTGCTGTTTCCCGTCCGGCGGGATTGCCTGCGGCGGTGTATGCGCTTTCCGTGGGTTCATTTGGTATTGGCACCACCGAATTTGTGATTATGGGTTTATTACTCGATGTGGCCCATGACTTTCATATATCCATTACGCTCGCCGCCTGGTCTATTACCGCTTATGCCTGTGGGGTGGTGATTGGCGCGCCGCTGCTTACGCCGCTATTAAGCCGTTATCGCAAAAAACCGGCGCTGTTATTTTTAATGATCTTATTTTCCATTGGAAATTTAGGCTGTGCGATCGCCGGTAATATGACCATGCTAATTATTGCCCGGGTAATAACTGCGTTCGCTCACGCCTCGTTCTTCGGAATAAGCTCGGTCTATGCCGCGGAGCTGGCGCCGGTGGATAAACGGGCTTCGGCGGTCTCCGCCGTGTTTCTCGGCGCCACCCTGGCCAATATTCTGGGCGTGCCGCTCGGCGCCTGGGTGGGGCAGTACCTTGGCTGGCGCTATACCTTCTATATGGTCACGCTGATCGGCATTCTCTCCGCCCTGGCGGTGATCGCCCTGGTGCCTGGCCGTCAGGCGCAGCCGTCGGCCCAGAGCCGGATCCGCGATGAGCTGAAGGTGCTCCGTCATCCCGCGGTGCTGCGCAGCCTGCTGATCACCGCCCTCGGGTTCTCCGGCGTCTTCGCCGCCTTCACCTACATCGCGCCGATGCTGAAAACCGTCACCGGGATGAGCGACCACCTTATTCCGCCGGTGCTGATGCTGTTCGGCGTCGGGATGGTCGCCGGGAATCATCTTGGCGGCCGACTGACCGACGGCGGCGTCCGCCGGGCGCTGCTGCTAACTCTCGCCTTGCTGAGCGTCGTCCTGTGTCTTTTTCCGTGGGCGATTCAGACGCTGCCCGGCGCCTGCGCGGCGGTGTTTCTGCTGGGGGCGGCGATGTTCTCCACCATTCCGCCGCTGCAGATGCAGGCCCTGGACAGCAGTGAGAGCGGCAAAAGCATGGTCTCTTCGTGCAATATCGCCGCCTTTAACCTCGGCAATGCCGGCGGCGCCTGGTTTGGCGGGCTGCTGCTCGCCTCCGGCGTTTCTCTCTCGCACATTCCCCTGGCCGGTGCTTGCCTGACCGCCAGCGGATGGATTATCGCTAGTGTGACGTTGTCACCTTTAAAAGGAAGTCAAGCATGAAGTATCGATATTTAGGTTCCACCGGGCTGTCGGTTTCGGAGCTCTGTTTTGGCGCCATGACGTTTGGCGAGAAAGGGGCCTTTCTCGGCGCGCCGGGGCGCAACTGGTCGGAATTCGGCGTGGTGCCTGAGCAGACGGCCTACGACCTGGTGTACAAAGCGCTGGACGCCGGGATTAACTTTTTTGATACCGCGGACTGTTATAAGAACGGCCAGGGCGAAGAGCTGCTCGGCAACGCGCTGAAGGGAAAACGCCAGCAGGTGATTATCGGCACCAAAGGACGCTGGCAAACCGACCCCAACCCGAACGCGCTGGGGGCGTCGCGCTACCATATCATCAATGCCGTCGAGGCCAGCCTGCAGCGGCTGAAGACCGATTATATCGATATCTATCACCTTCACGGGTTCGATCCGCGCACCGCGCTGGAGGATACCCTGCGCACGCTGGATACGCTGATCCGCGCCGGGAAAATTCGCTATATCGGGGTCTCCAACTACGCGGCCTGGCAGCTGGCGAAGGCGCTGGGGATCTCGGAGCGCCTTGGGCTGGAGAAATTCTGCGTCTATCAGGGCTATTACAATATCGCCGCGCGTGAACTGGAGCATGAGATTATCCCGCTCAGCGTCGATCAGAACGTCGGCATCACCGTCTGGAGCCCGCTGGCCGGGGGCTTTCTCACCGGTAAATACCCACGCAATCAGGCGTTTCCCGAGGGCAGTCGCCTGGCGAACGCCACGCCGTTCGAATCCGCGCCGATCGCCAACCGCGAGCAGGCCTGGCAGACCCTGGAGGTGATGCAGGAGATTGCCCGCCAGCGCAACGCCAGCGTCGCGCAGGTGGCGCTCAACTGGCTGCGTACTCGTCCGGGGATCGCGTCGCTGGTGATCGGCGCGACCAAACTGGCCCAGCTGGAGGATAACCTGGCGGCGCTGAACTGGACGCTGAGCGACGAGGAGACGGCGATCCTCAACAGCGTGAGCGAGAAAGAGAAACCATACCCCTACTGGCATATCTGCAATGTCGCCGGCGATCGTCGTCT
Source organism: Klebsiella sp. GB_Kp056 (assembly GCF_040064755.1). Lineage (NCBI taxonomy): Bacteria > Pseudomonadati > Pseudomonadota > Gammaproteobacteria > Enterobacterales > Enterobacteriaceae > Klebsiella > Klebsiella sp. GB_Kp056. The sequence goes on from NZ_JBEAJA010000068.1 coordinate 29,179, forward strand.
GGCCGATGATATCTATCCCTAATCACCCTACACCCAGGCAACACGCGTATGCCCCGCACGGGGCATACAGAGAGGCTCGATCGTGAAAAAAGTACTCATTGTTGGCGCCGGCCCGGTAGGGTTAATCATTGGCTGCTATCTGAATAAGTATGGAATTGATTTTGATATCATTGATAAAAATACCCACAGCACCACCTGGTCCAAAGCGCTGAGCGTCAGTCCGGCGACCATTAAAGCCTTCCACGGCTTAGGCCTTGCCGGGGAACTGATCGCCCAGGGAAAGCAGGTTCAGTCAGTCTACGCTTACTATAAAAACCGCAAATTTCTGCATATCGATAACCGCCGACTCGCCACCTGTTACCCCTTCCATGTCAGTATCCCGCAGCCGCGGACGGAGAAGATCCTCGAAACGGCGTTGGCCGACGCCGGGCGGGAGGTCAAACGTGGGCACCAGCTGGTCTCCTGGCGCCGGGAGGGGGAACGCTATCACGTCTCCCTGCTCGACGATGCCCGCCGGGCCTGTTCCGCCGCTTATGACTATATTATCGGCGCCGACGGCGCGGCCAGCACCGTCCGCGAGCTGGCCGGGATCGGCTTTAGCGGTCATGACTATCCGCTGCATTTTGTGATGGCGGACGTGCAATTCGACCGCGCGGCGGCGCTCCCGGGAACCTCCTACCATATTGATGAGCAGGGCTTTTTGATTTTCCTGCCCATGCCGGACAATCAGGTCAGGATCGTGATTAAAAAAGCCGGGCGCCTGCCGACGCCGCGTCCGGTGCCGGACCTGCAGGAGATTAACGCCGCGCTGGCGCGCTACTGCCCTCAGGTGCCGCCGGCACAAACGCTCACCTGGTCTTCCAGCGCCAATTTCTATAACCGCATCGCCGATGACAATCTGCAGCATCATATTATGCTGGCGGGAGATGCCTTCCACCTGTTCAGTCCCATTGGCGGGCAGGGGATGAACACCGGCGTCCAGGATGCGGTGAACCTCGCCTGGAAGCTGGCTTTCTATCTGCACGGCGTGGCCACTGACCGACTGCCGGCGTCCTATCGCGCCCAGCGCTTCGCGGCGGTGAGCGGTGTACTGCGCTCCACCGATCGCGATACCGGCCTGATTGCCGGTCTGGTGCCGAGAAATCATATCGACGGGGTCTACTTTCCGGAGTTTTGCAACCGTCACTACTATCGTCACCAGCTGCCGCTGCAGTACGCCGGCTTCACCGCGACGCAGGCGCAGCGCCCGGACGGCCTGGCAGGGCACCATGTTCCCTGGTACGTTTTTGCCTCGCCGCAGGCGATGTTTCGCAACAGCTATGACGTCTTCGCCAGCGGTAAGGTGGTGATCTTTTCCGCCCGCGCCGCTTGTCCTCCTATGTCCCGCCTGAAGCAGGCCGGCTGGTTTATATTCTGCCCCCTCGAACCGGCGGACGAGGCGTTTCTCGAAGCGCTACAGATCGGCCCCGATGACTATGCGGTGGTCAATCCCGATGGCTATGTGGGCTTTACCGGCAGCGAAGCCGGGACACGGCAGTATCTTTCCTCGCTCTACGTAATGGAATAATCATGAACAAAGTCTATATCGTCGCGGCCTGCCGTACGCCGGTGGGGCGCTTTCTTGGCGCCCTGAAAACGGTCTCCGCGGTGGAGCTGGCCGCGCTCACCGTCAGGCACAACCTGCAGCAGGCCGGCATTGACCCGGCGTGGATCGATGAGGTGATCTGCGGCTGCGTCCTTGCCGCCGGGCAGGGGATGGGACCGGCGCGTCAGGTTGCGCTGCGGGCGGGGATCCCGGTGCAAAAGCCGGCTTACACCCTGAATATGATCTGCGGTAGCGGCATGAAAAGCCTGACCGAAGGGGCGATCCATATCCAGAGCGGTTATGCCGACCTGGTGGTCGCCGGCGGAATGGAAAATATGAGTCAGGCGCCGTTTTTGCTGCGGGGAGAGATAAGGGGCGGGATGAAATTCGGCGCGTTCAGCAGTGAGGATGTGATCCAGCGCGACGGATTAACCGATCCGCTGCTGCAGATCCCGATGGGGGAAACGGCGGAGGCCATAGCCGCGCAGGAGCAGATCTCGCGCGCGGCGCAGGACCAGTATGCCCTGGAGAGCCATCACAAAGCCTCCGCCGCCAGCCGCGCCGGCTATTTTGCCGATGAGATGGTGCCGGTGACGGTCAGCGCGAAGCGGGGCGTCAGCACGGTCCGCGAGGATGAGCCGATCCGCCATGATCTTAGCGCCGAGCAGCTAGCGGCGTTGAAACCGGCCTTTCGCGCCGACGGCAGCGTCACGGCGGGCAATGCCTCCGGGCTGAACGATGGCGCCGCGTCGGTGATCCTCGCGTCGGCGCGCGCCGTTGCCCGCTATGGCCTGCAGCCGCTGGCGGAGATTGTCTCCTTTGGCGAGGGCGGCGTTGACCCGTCCATGATGGGGCTTGGCCCGCTGCCGGCGATAGCGTGCGCCCTGCGCCGCGGGCGTTTTCAGCTCAGCGATATGGCCCGGCTGGAGATCAACGAAGCCTTTGCCGCGCAGGTGCTGGGGGTGGTCAAGGGACTGGCCAGAGCGCATCAGATGACGGAGGAGGAGATTGCTTCCCGGCTGAACGTCCACGGCGGCGCGATCGCCCTCGGCCACCCGCTGGGCAGTTCCGGGACGCGGATTGTGGTCAGCCTGGTGCACGCGCTGCGCCGGGAGAATCAACCGACCGGCCTGGCGTCGCTGTGCATCGGCGGCGGGATGGGGATTGCGTTACTGGTGAAAACGATCTGAGGAGACAAGCGCCATGGAAAAATTAATTGTGGTGGGTGAGAAATTTACCGATTTTGCCCGGCGGCATGAGAATGTGCTGACGGTGAATGAGTTTGAGCGGTTTGTCTGGAGCGGCGAGCTGGCTGGCGTCGATAAAATCGTTATCGGTCAGGGGGTACAGCTCGACGACATCTCCCGCACCATCTGCATTATTCGTCAGCACTATCCGGACACAATGCGCCAGATCGTCAATCTGCAGGATCTCTATTATCAAAACAATCGCGATCATCAGCGGCTGGTACATAAACGTAAAAAAGCGAATATCCTCATCACCTCGCCGGAAAAACGCGATGAGGATAGCTATTGCGCGCGCCTGATCCTGCAGGATGCCTCGGAGCTGCTCTGCGACCACCAGACCGGGCAACATATTCAGGGGATGGTGCTGATCGAGGCGGCGCGGCAGACCATCATCGCCACCACGGAAAAATTCCTGCTGGCGGAGGCCGGCGTGGCGATGGCGGAGAAGTACTTTACCCTGAGCTCGCTGCAGGTGGCCTTTTCCTGCTTTGTTTTTCCGCTGCCGGTGACCATCGTCCTCAACGTGGTGTCGCGCAAAAGTTCAGCCCATGGCCGCTTCACCTGTGAATGCTCGGTGGGGTTTGACCAGACCGGCACCCGCAAAGCGGAAGTTGGCTTTAGCTTCAGCGTCTATGACCTTAACTACATCACTCGCAAAGAGTGCGAGCAGGCGGCGCAGTGCCATCAACATTATCTGGTCAGTATTGAGCAGGGGGACGGGGATGAGCATCGCCTTTTTTGATGTGGATGAAACGCTGATTACCGGCAAAAGTATGTTCCTGTTTCTGCACCGCTATGCCGCGGAATATCCGCTGCAGTGCGGTTTGACGGCCGCGGCGATTGTCCGGCAGCTGCAGGCGCTCAGCGAAGCGGGTCAGCCGCGGGAGGCGATCAACCGCTACTATTACTCGCTGTTTCGCCACGAGTCGCGCCCCCGGGTGCGGGCGGTCGCCGAGCGCCTGTATCGCGAAGGCGGATATGGTTTTCACCGCGAGGTGGTGGCGCGCCTCAGGCAGCACCAGGCGCGGGGGGATGACGTGGTGTTTGTCTCCGGGTCGATGACCGACATTCTCTGGCCGGCGATGGCGGCGCTGGGGGTGGAACATGCCCTGTGCTCAGAGCCGGTCGTGGTGGATGACCGCTATACCGGCGAGCTCTGGCGGACCGCCATCGGCGAACACAAGGCGGCGCATGCCCAATGCTATGCGCAGGAACAGGGCCAGCCGCTGGCGGCATGCTACGCCTTCGGCGATCATATCTCGGATCTGCCGCTGCTCGCCGCGGTCGGCCACCCCTGCGCGGTGAATCCCTCTCCGGGGCTGCTGGCGGAGGCGCAGCGTCGGGGATGGCCAATGCTGTGGTCCACCGGCGGCTGACGGCGCGACGGCAAAAAAAAGGGGCGGCGCAATGCCACCCCTGATTCACTTCCTGACGGGGATCAGCCCGGGTAGATGCCGCGGTCTTTACGCGCCATCAGGATGCGCTCGCAGGCCACGATATAGGCGGCGGTACGCAGGGTACATTCTTTCTCGGCCGCTTTATCGCAGACGTGAATAATGGCGTCGGTCATGATGCGGTCCATCTTGGCGTTGATCTCCTCTTCGCTCCAGAAGAAGCTGGCCATGTCCTGCACCCACTCAAAGTAGCTGACGGTCACCCCGCCGGCGTTGCAGATAACGTCCGGCACTACGATCACCCCGCGCTCGGCCAGCACATCGTCCGCTTCCGGATAGGTTGGGCCGTTAGCCCCTTCCAGCACCAGTTTGCAGCTCAGCTTCTCAGCGCGCTCGCGGGTGATTTGCCCTTCCAGCGCCGCCGGGATCAGGATGTCCATCGGGGTGGTCCAGAACGCCTCTTTATCGATCTCCTGGGCGCCCGGGAAACCGGCGATCTGCTTTTTCTCCGCCTGCCAGGCGGTGAGGGCGGCCATATCAATCCCGCCTTCGTTGTACAGGGTGGCGGTGTGATCCTGAATGACCACTACGCGGGCGCCGACGCCGGCGAACAGGCGCGCCGCTTCGCTACCGACGTTACCAAAGCCCTGCAGCGCCACTTTAGCGCCTTCAATTTCGATGCCGGCGCGACGGGCCACTTCCCGGCCGGTGACGAACACGCCGCGTCCGGTGGCTTTTTCACGACCGAGGGAGCCGCCGAGGTGGATCGGCTTGCCGGTGACCACGCCGGTGATGGTGGTGCCATGGTTCATGGAGTAGGTGTCCATCATCCACGCCATCACTTTGCCGTTGGTGCCAACGTCCGGCGCCGGAATATCTTTCTGCGGCCCGATGATAATGCCGATTTCGCTGGTATAGCGGCGAGTCAGGCGTTCCAGTTCACCTTCCGACAGCGAGAAGGGGTCGACGCGGATGCCGCCTTTGGCCCCGCCGTAAGGAATATTGACCGCGGCGCACTTAATGGTCATCCAGGCAGAAAGTGCCATGACTTCGTTAAGATCAACATCCGGATGGTAGCGAACACCACCTTTACCCGGCCCACGCGAAAGATTGTGCTGAACGCGATAGCCCTCGAAGTGGCGAATGGTGCCGTCGTCCATCTGCACAGGGATGTCGACGATCAGCGCACGCTTCGGATGGCGCAGGGTTTCCACCCAGTAGGCAAGATCGCCGAGATAAGGCGCGACACGGTCGATCTGGCGCAGGTAGGTGGTCCATGGAGATGTACTACTTTCAGATGCGTAAGATAACTTTTCCATAAGAGTCCTGTTTCTCAGTGTTATTTATGTCGTGTAAAACCGTGGAATAGCTACAGCAGTAAACTCTGTGCAATGAATGGTATCACCAATTTTATAAAGCGGTATTTGACGGCAATTCCGATTTTTAAATTTTTGTTAGAAATTTTATTTTTTAAGTGAATAACTACGCACGAGAACCACCCGCAAGCTGTGCATTTTAATTCACTTTTTATTCACTTAAGTGCATAAGAAAATATTTTTTCTATGTTTTTCATTATCTTGATGATCTTCAAAAAGTGAATAAATTGCGTTTCCCCATATTGACAATCTTATTGTTCACAGGCCAGCATTAGCCCACACAACAACATGGCGTTAACCATGAATTAACAAATACCCGTAAAAAGAATAGGGCTTAAGTTTTCTGTGGTGAATATTTTTACCATCGCAGCGGGCGCGCTCGTGCCCAAAATAAGCCGAGGGTCAGGGTTAATGTCGATTGTCCAACGCGGCGGGAGCGTTTTCCGTCGTCTTACGTTCCGGAGATGAATGATGTCAGGCAGTATGACTCGCGAAGATTTTGACGCTTACCTGGTTCCCTGTTTTGCCCCCGCGCCGTTTATTCCGGTGAGGGCGGCGGGCTCCCGCGTCTGGGACCAGCAGGGGAAAGAGTATATCGATATGGCCGGCGGCATCGCAGTGAACGCCCTCGGCCATGCCCACCCGGCGCTGGCTGAGGCCCTGCAGGGGCAGCTGGCGAAACTGTGGCATATCGGCAATGGCTATACCAACGAACCGGTGCTGCAGCTGGCGAAAACCCTGGTGCAGTCCACCTTTGCCGACAAGGTGTTCTTCTGCAACTCCGGCGCTGAAGCGAACGAGGCGGCCCTTAAGCTGGCGCGGAAATATGCCCACGATAAGTTCGGCGGTGAAAAAAGCGAAATCATCGCCTTCAACCACGCCTTCCATGGCCGCACGCTGTTCACCGTCTCCGTCGGCGGCCAGCCGAAATATTCCAGCGATTATGCGCCGCTGCCGCAGGGCATTACCCATCTGCCCTATAACGATATCGAGGCGGTCACCGCGGCGATCTCCTCACGTACCTGCGCGGTGATCGTCGAGCCGATTATCGGCGAAGGCGGGGTGATCCCGGCGGACCCGGCGTTCCTCCAGGCGCTGCGCGCCCTCTGCGATCGCCATCACGCCACCCTGATATTCGATGAGGTGCAGACCGGCGCCGGGCGTACCGGCCATCTCTACGCCTACCAGCATTACAACGTCGTCCCGGACATCCTCACCAGCGCCAAAGGGCTGGGGGGCGGCTTCCCGATCGGCGCGATGCTGGCGAAAGAGGCCTGGGCGCAGGTCTTCCAGCCAGGCACCCATGGCACCACCTTCGGCGGTAACCCGCTGGCGGCGACCGTCGCCAACGCCGTGCTGGCCCATCTGGATGCGCCGCTGCTGGCGGGGGTCGGCGAGCGCCATGCGCTGATCGTCGACCAGCTGAATGCCCTCTCTGCCCGCTACGATGCGTTCAGCGCCGTGCGCGGCGCCGGTCTGCTGATCGGCGCCGAGCTGGCCGGACCGCTGCGCGGGAAGGCCAAAACCCTGACCAACCTGGCGGCGGAAGAGGGGGTGATCGCCCTGATTGCCGGTCCGGACGTGCTGCGCTTCGCGCCGGCGCTCAATATCCCGCTGGCGGATATTGCGCAAGCCTTCGTGCGCCTTGATCGCGCCGTTGCCCGCTTAACCCGCTAACCGGGAGGACGGCCTGTGATGCTATTTCGTCCCGTAAGGGAAAACGATCTTGACGACATCGTCCGCCTTGCCGCGCGGGCGGGGGTCGGCATGACCTCTTTACCCCATGATGCCGGGCGCCTGGCCGCCCGGATACGCCGCAGCATTGACACCTTCGCCGGCGCGCTGCCGCGCGGCCAGCAAGGCTTTCTGTTTGTGCTGGAAGACACCGCGCTGGAGCGGGTGGTGGGGGTCAGCGCCATTGAGGTGGCGGTGGGCCTGGACGAGCCGTTTTACAATTTTCGCATTCAGAAAACGGTTCGCGCCTCGAAAGCGCTGGGAGTCTATAAGCCTCAGGAGCTGCTCAATCTGAGCTATGACCACACCGGTCACAGCGAGCTGTGTACGCTGTTTCTCGACCCCGGGTATCAGCGCAACCGCAACGGTCTGCTGCTCTCCAAGGCGCGGTTTTTGTTTATCGCCGCCTTCCGCGAGTGGTTTTCGCCGCACCTGTTTGCCGAACTGCGCGGCTGCAGCGATGAGCAAGGGCAGTCGCCGTTCTGGGATGCGCTGGGCCATCACTTCTTCGAGATCCCGTTCGCCGATGCCGACCGGCTGACCGGCACCGGTATGAAAACCTTTATTGCCGAGCTGATGCCGGCGTACCCGATCTATATCTCGCTGCTGCCGGAGAATGCCCGTCAGGTCATCGGTCAGGTGCATCCCAACACCGCCCCGGCGCGGGCGATCCTCGAGAAAGAGGGGTTCAGCTGGCGCGGCTCGGTGGATATTTTCGATGCCGGTCCGGTGCTGGAGGCGGAGACCGATCAGATCCGCGCCGTGCGCGACTGCCAGTGCCTGCCGGCTCAGCAGCTGACGGGCACGCTGTCGGCGCCGACGCTGGTCGCCAACGGTCAGTTCGACAATTTTCGGGCGCTGCTGGTGGCCCACGAAGAGCAGGTCTCACTGGACGCCGCCGCGCTGGATGCGCTGCAGGTCACTGAAACCGACCGCGTTTACACGGTAACCCTGAACCCAGAGGAAAACAGATCATGGCGGTAAAAGCACAGTTCATAGCCGGGCAGTGGCAGCCGGGCAGCGGCGCTACGATGAGTAAACTGGCCCCGGAGGATCAATCTCTGCTGTGGCAGGCGGCCAGCGCGGGGGCCGACGACGTCCAGGCGGCCTGCGCCGCGGCGCGGGCGGCGTTTTATCCCTGGTCGCACCTCCCGTTGGCCGAGCGTATTGACGTCGTCCAGCGTTTCGCCGCGCTGCTGGAGACGCACAAAGAGGCGCTGGCGACCCTGATTTCCCGGGAGACCAGCAAGCCGCTGTGGGAGACCCGCACCGAAGTGCAGGCGATGATCGGCAAAGCCGCCATCTCCGTCGAGGCCTATCACCAGCGGACAGGCTTTCACGAGTCGACCCTGCCGGACGGTAAAGCGCAGCTGCGCCACAAGCCGCACGGCGTGATGGCGGTCTTCGGTCCCTACAACTTCCCGGGCCATCTGCCCAACGGGCATATCATTCCGGCGCTGATCGCCGGTAACACCGTGGTGTTTAAACCCAGCGAGCTGACGCCGGCCACTGCGGAACTGACGGTCCAGCTGTGGCAGCAGGCGGGCGTCCCCGACGGGGTGATTAACCTGCTGCAGGGCGGGAAAGCCACCGGCCAGGCGCTGCTGGAAAACCGCGATATCGACGGCGTGCTGTTCACCGGCAGCGCGGCGGCGGGTTTCCACTTCCATCGCTACTTCGGCGGTCAGCCGGAGAAGATGCTGGCCCTCGAGATGGGCGGCAACAACGCGCTGATCGTGGCCGACGTGGCCGATGTCGATGCGGCGCTGCATGTGATTATCCAGTCGGCGTTTATCTCCGCCGGACAGCGCTGCACCTGCGCGCGCCGGCTGATCGTTCAGCGCGGCGAGCAGGGGGATGCGCTGCTGCGGCGACTGGTGGAGGCCAGCGCGCAGATCCGCGCCGGGAAATGGAATGACCAGCCGGCGCCGTTTATGGGCGGGGTGATTTCCCTTGAGGCGGCGCAGAACATGCTGGCGGCGCAGCAGAAACTGGAGGCGCTCGGCGGCAAGGTGCTGCTGCGTATGCGCCAGCCTGACCCGCACTCCACGGTGCTGACCCCGGGGATCGTTGACGTCACCGGTATCGAGGTGCCGGATGAAGAGTACTTTGGTCCGCTGCTGACGGTTATCCGTTACGACGACTTCCCGGAGGCGATTCGCCTCGCCAACCAGACCCGCTATGGCCTGGCCGTGGGGCTGATCTCCCGCGATGCGGCGCAGTTTGACCAGCTGGCGGACGAGGCGCGAGCCGGGATCGTCAACTGGAACAAGCCGCTGACCGGCGCTTCCAGTAAAGCGCCGTTTGGCGGGGTGGGCGCCTCCGGCAACCACCGGGCGGCAGCGTGGTACGCCGCCGATTACTGTGCCTGGCCGATGGCCTCTCTGGTCAGCGACACGCTGACGCTTCCGGCGAACGTATCGCCGGGCCTGCCATTCTGATAACGGATCCTGTGAGGACATATGTCTGGTTTTGAAGCTAACTTTGATGGCCTGGTCGGCCCGACGCACCACTACGCCGGACTCTCCGTCGGCAATGAAGCCTCGCAAAATAACCGCGATGGTCTCTCTAACCCGAAAAAGGCCGCGCTGCAGGGGCTGTATAAAATGAAAGCCCTGGCCGATCGCGGATTCGTGCAGGGGATCCTGCCGCCGCAGCCGCGGCCGAACCTGCGCCTGCTGCGCGACCTGGGATTCGAGGGCAGCGATGAGCAGGTCATCCGCCAGGCGGCCCAGGCGGCGCCGCAGTTGCTGTCCGCCTTCAGCTCCGCCTCGTCGATGTGGACCGCCAACGCGGCGACCGTTTCGCCGTCGGCGGACAGCGCCGATGGCAAAGTCCATTTCACTGTCGCCAACCTGAACAATAAGCTGCACCGCATGCAGGAGGCGCCCACCACCTCGGCGATCCTGCGCGCCACCTTCGCCGATCCGCGCTTCTTCGCTCACCACGCGGCGCTGCCGCAGCATGGCGACCTCGGCGACGAAGGGGCGGCCAACCATAACCGCTTCTGCCGGGAGTACGATCGTCAGGGCGTGCAGCTGTTTGTCTACGGTCGACGCGCCAGCGGCGGCATCGCCCCGGTGAAGTATCCGGCGCGGCAGACCCTGGAGGCCAGCGAAGCGGTGGCCCGTCTGCACCAGCTGGATCCGCGCTATACGGTGTTTGCCCAGCAGGCGCCGCAGGCTATCGATCGCGGCGTGTTTCATAACGACGTTATCGCGGTCAGCAATCGCCATGTGCTGTTCCACCATCAGCAGGCGTTTGTCGATCAGTCGACAGTATTGGCGACGCTGCGGGCAAAAAGCGACCGTCTCGATATCCCGTTTACCAGTGTGGAAGTGCCGGACGAGCGAGTGTCGCTCGATGACGCCGTGGCCTCCTATCTGTTCAACAGCCAACTGCTGAGCAAACCCGACGGCAAGATGCTGATCGTGGTGCCAGAGGAGTGCCGGCAGCGGGAAAACGTCTGGCGCTACCTGGGAGACCTGGCGGCCGACAGCGCCTCGCCGATCGATGAAGTGGCGGTTTTTGACCTGCGGGAAAGCATGCGCAACGGCGGCGGCCCGGCCTGCCTGCGGCTGCGGGTGGTGCTCAACGAGGCGGAGCGCGACGCGGTCAACGCCCACAGCCTGATGAACGACGAGCGTTACCAGCAGCTGACGGCGTGGGTGGAAAAACACTACCGTGACCGGCTGCACGCCCGCGATCTGGCGGACCCGCAGCTGCTGCGCGAGGTTTATCAGGCGCTGGATGAGCTGACGCAGATCCTGCGTCTGGGCCCTGTCTATGATTTTCAGCGTTAAGGAGCGGCAGATGGAGCATCTGGTTAACGATTTACTGCACTGCCGCCTGCAGGGGTGGACCTTTCCGGCGGACATCGAGGCCCGCTGGCTGGGCGAGGGCATCCTGCAGCTGCTGCCGTCCACGCCGTGGCGTCAGGCGACGATCCTCTCCGCTGGCGTCCATGGCAATGAGACCGCGCCGACCGAGCTGCTGCTGCAGCTGACCCACGATCTGAGCCAGGGGCGGCAGCCGCTCACCCAGGCGCTGCTGATCGTCTTTGGTAACCTGCCGGCGATCCGCGCCGCGCGTCGCTATCTGCACAACGACCTCAATCGCCTGTTCGGCGGTCGCCATCTGGCGGTCTCCCCGGGCAATGAGTCGCGGCGGGCTTTTGCCCTCGAGCAGGCGGTGCAGGCCTTCTATCGCGCCGCCGACGCGGCGGGGCCGGTCAGCCGCAGTCATCTCGATATGCATACCGCCATTCGCGGGTCGCTGTATCGCCAGTTTGCGCTGCTCCCGGCCCACGCGGAGGATTTTTCGCCCGACTTCTACCAGCTGCTGCAGACCAGCGGGATGGACGCCATCGTGCGCCATACCGAAGCGGGCGGCACCTTCACTCATTTCACCTGCGAAAAGTTCGCCGCGCAAAGCGCCACCCTTGAGCTGGGAAAAGTGATGCCGTTCGGCGCCAACGATCTCAGCCTGTTCGCCGCCGCCGACGCGGCGATCCGGGCCTGGATTTCTGACGCGCCGCTGCCCCCGCGCGACAAAGCGCCGGTGGATTACTTCCTGGTCGAGGAGAGCATCATCAAGCGCGAAGGGGAATTTACGCTCAATCTGGCGGCCAACGTCGAGAACTTCACCGCGCTCCCGGCAGGGTATGAGATCGCCCGCCAGGCAGAGAAACGGTGGGTGGTGCAGGCCCGGGCCCCCTATATCCTCTTTCCCAATGCCGGGGTCGCCACCGGCCAGCGCGCCGGGCTGCTGCTCCGCGCCGCGGCGCTTCGCCTCCCGCAACCAGCCTGAGGAAACACCATGACTGAACATCAACATCAGGCGCCATCTGCCGCCGGAGGTGAAGGCGCGTCACAGCTTAAGCGCGGACTTGGCGCCCGCCATATCCAGATGATCGCCCTCGGCGGCGCCATCGGCACCGGGCTGTTTATGGGGGCAGGGCGCAACATCGCCGTCGCCGGCACCTCGATTCTGGTTATCTATGTGCTGGTCGGGTTCTTTACCTATATGGTGATGCGGGCGATGGGGGAGCTGCTGCTCACCCGCCATGACTACCGCTCGTTTGCCGACTTTGTCGGCGAGTATCTCGGACCGCAGGCCAGCTTTTATCTCGGCTGGACCTACTGGCTGAGCTGGGTGGTGACCTGTATCGCCGACGTGGTGGTGTGCGGGAGCTATATGCAGTACTGGTTCCCCGAGCTGTCGGCGTGGATGCCGGCCCTCAGCATGCTGGCTATCCTGTTTCTGCTCAACCTGCTGTCGGTGAAAATGTTTGGCGAGGCGGAGTTCTGGTTCGCCCTGATCAAGGTGATCACCATTATCGCCCTGATCGCCACCGGCGGCTGGATGATTGCCACCGGCTGGACCTCTCCGGACGGCGTGACGGCTTCTCTGAGCCATCTCACCGACCCGACGGCCTTTATGCCGCACGGTATCACCGGCTTTTTCGCCGGCTTCCAGATAGCGATCTTCTCCTTTACCGGCATCGAACTGCTGGGGACGATGACGGCGGAGACCCGCGATCCACAGCGCATTTTGCCCAAGGCGATCAATGCCCTGCCGCTGCGGATTATCATCTTCTATCTGCTGTCGATGGTGGTGATCATCGCTGTCGCCTCCTGGCCGGGAGTGTCGGCGGAGACCAGCCCCTTCGTGACCCTGTTTGCCAAAGCCGGGCTGCCCGCGGCGGCGGCGGTGATTAACTTCGTGGCGCTGACCTCGGCGATGTCCTCGGCCAACAGCGGGGTCTTCTCCAGTACCCGCATGCTGTACGGCCTGTCGGTGGAGAAGCATGCGCACTGGCAGTTCCGTATTCTGTCGCGCAGCACCCGCATCCCGGTGCGCAGCCTGCTGTTTTCCTGCTTCTGTATGCTGATCGGTACGCTGCTGCTGTTCCTGGTGCCGAATGTGATGACCCTGTTTACCATCGTCTCGACCCTGGCGGCGATTATGGTGGTGTTCAGCTGGGGGATGATCCTCGTGGCCTATCTGGTTTATCGCCGTCAGCGTCCGGACCTGCACGCCGGTTCGATCTTTAAGATGCCCTTTGGCGTGGCGATGAGCTGGGTGAGCCTGCTGTTCTTCGCGTTCGCCATCTTCATCATGATCTTTGATCCGGACACGCTGCTGGCGCTGCTGGCTTCTCCGCTGTGGTTTATCGCGCTGTGGGCCTTCTGGAAGCTGAAGCAGCGGCGCGAGGGGCAGCTTCAGCTGGACAATCAGAGCGCCTGACACCCGCCGGCCCTGGCGGCCGGCTACAAGTCGTCTTAACCGTTGTTCTCTTTTGTCTGCCCGGTGGCGGCTGGCGCCTTACCGGGCCTGGATGCTTACCGGGCCCGGAAG
>NZ_JBEAJA010000069.1:0-42311 GCF_040064755.1 Klebsiella sp. GB_Kp056
GTAAAAAGGCGCCCTAAAGGCGCCTTTTTGCTATCCGCGGAACTTAACGATTCGACAAAATTGTCGGGAACAATTTTGAACAACGCGGTGGCGTTGGCCCGCAGGGCGAGTCTCAGGATGAGACGAGTGTCTCTGCAGCAGGTTCGGGTCGAACGTAGTGAGACAACGGAGCCGCTTGCGGCGACGGCCCGAAGGGCGAGGCGAAGCCGAGTCATCCTGCACGACCCACCAATGTAAAAAGGCGCCCTAAAGGCGCCTTTTTGCTATCCGCCCTCCCATCAATTTCCACAATATTGTATTCAGCGCTTTCCCACGGTCGCGCTGCGCTTACCACGCCTGCACAGGGCGCGAACCGGTAGCCCGGACAGCGACGCAGCATCGTCCCCTGGAACAGGCGCTGATGTACAAAATTCATCACGACTTTTGGCGCGTAATCGGCTATCTTGTTTAGCATATAAAACACCATAACCGTATCATGGCGCGGGCAGGCCATACTGACGGTCTTAGAGTTAAGCCAGTAAAACGAGATTGCATGATGAGCGTAATGTTTGATCCTGAAACGGCGATTTATCCCTTCCCACCGAAACCGCAGCCGCTGACCGTCGACGAAAAGCAGTTTTACCGCGAAAAAATCAAGCGTCTGCTGCGCGAGCGCGATGCCGTGATGGTGGCGCATTACTACACCGATCCTGAAATTCAGCAGCTGGCGGAAGAGACCGGCGGCTGTATTGCCGACTCGCTGGAGATGGCGCGCTTTGGCGCCCGCCATTCGGCCTCTACGCTGCTGGTCGCCGGGGTGCGTTTTATGGGGGAAACCGCCAAAATCCTCAGCCCGGAAAAGACCATTCTGATGCCGACCCTGAACGCCGAGTGTTCCCTGGATCTGGGCTGTCCGATTGAGGAGTTCAACGCCTTTTGCGACGCTCATCCTGACCGCACTGTGGTGGTCTATGCCAATACGTCTGCCGCGGTGAAGGCTCGCGCCGACTGGGTGGTGACCTCCAGCATCGCCGTGGAACTCATTGACCATCTGGATAGCCTTGGTCAAAAAATCCTCTGGGCGCCGGACCGCCATCTTGGCCGTTACGTTCAGCGTCAGACCGGCGCAGATGTGCTCTGCTGGCAGGGGGCGTGCATCGTGCACGACGAGTTTAAAACCCAGGCGTTGATGCGGATGAAGGCTCTGCATCCCGAAGCCGCTGTGCTGGTCCATCCCGAGTCGCCGCAGGCGATCGTCGAGATGGCCGATGCCGTAGGCTCCACCAGCCAGCTGATCGCGGCGGCGAAAAGCCTGCCCCAGCGCCAGCTGATCGTGGCGACCGATCGCGGTATCTTTTATAAAATGCAGCAGGCGGTGCCGGAGAAAACGCTGCTGGAAGCGCCCACCGCCGGTGAAGGGGCGACCTGCCGCAGCTGCGCGCATTGTCCGTGGATGGCGATGAACGGCCTGAAAGCCATTGCCGAGGGTCTCGAGCAGGGCGGCGCTGAACATGAAATCCACGTCGACGAAGCGCTGCGGACTGGCGCATTAATTCCCCTTAACCGGATGCTGGATTTTGCGGCTACACTACGGGGATAACCTATTGCCGCGTCATCTGGCGCTGAGAGGATAAAATGGATTTTTTTAGCACGCAGAATATTTTAGTACATATACCCATCGGCGCCGGGGGGTACGATCTCTCCTGGATAGAGGCCGTGGGGACCATCGCCGGGCTGTTGTGCATCTGGCTGGCGAGCCTGGAGAAGATCAGTAACTATGCCTTCGGTCTGGTCAACGTCACGCTGTTCGCCATCATCTTCTTTCAGATCCAGCTGTATGCCAGCCTGTTGCTGCAGCTGTTCTTCTTTGCCGCTAACGTTTACGGCTGGTATGCCTGGTCGCGGCAAAGCAGCAACCATGAGGCTGAGTTGCAGATCCGCTGGCTACCGCGCAGTAAAGCCCTGGGCTGGCTGGCGGCCTGCGTGGTGGCGATCGGCTTGCTGACCCTGTTTATCAATCCGTTTTTTGCTTTCCTGACGCGGATCGCGGTCAGCCTGATGCAAGCGCTCGGTTTGCAGGTCACTATGCCGGAACTGCAGCCGGACGCCTTCCCGTTCTGGGACTCCTGTATGACGGTGCTGTCGGTAGTGGCGATGATCTTAATGACCCGCAAATACGTTGAGAACTGGCTGCTGTGGGTCATCGTCAACGTCATCAGCGTGGTGATTTTTGCCCGTCAGGGCGTCTATGCGATGTCGCTGGAATATCTCTTGCTGACGTTCATTGCGCTGAACGGCAGCCGGATGTGGATAAACAGCGCGCGTGAGCGAGGTTCTCACGCGTTTTCTGGCTAATGGTGGTGGTGATGATCGTGCCCGGCGTGCATCGTGTTGAGATGGCACTCCGGGCCGCTGCAGGGCTGGTACTCCATCTGTACCGTGGCATGCTCAATTTCATATTTATGTTCCAGGAAATGCAGGATGCGGTTGAGTAACGCATCATGATCGTGCGGCGGCACAACCTGCACATGCAGCGTCATCACCGGTTTTTCCCCCACCAGCCAGACGTGGACGTGGTGAACATCGCGCACCTCCGGGATAGAGCGGCGGATATCCCGCTGCAGGGCCGTCACATCCAGCGAACGCGGCGCGCCTTCCAGCAGCTCATTCAGACTCTCCTTCAGCAGACGCCAGGCGCTACTTAACACCAGGCAGGAAACCAGCACGGAAAGGATCGGGTCGACAGGCGTCCAGCCGGTGGTGAGGATCACCACGGCGGCCACAATCGCGCCAACCGAGCCCAGCAGATCGCCGAGCACGTGTAGCGCCGCGGCGCGCACGTTGAGGTTCCGCTCTTCGCTGCCACGATGCAGGATCCAGAAAGCCAGCACGTTGGCCAGCAGGCCAGCGACCGCAATCACCATCATCGTCACGCCGGCAACCGGCTGCGGGTGCTGGAAGCGCTGAATGGCCTCCCAGACAATCAGCATGGTGATCACCACCAGAGCAATGGCATTGAGAAACGCCGCCAGGGTGGTCAAACGCAGCCAGCCAAAGGTATGGCGGGCATTCGGGGGACGGCTGGCGAAGCGAACCGCCAGCAGCGCAAACAGCAGGGCGGCGGAGTCGGTGAGCATATGGCCGGCATCCGCCAGCAGGGCCAACGAGCCGGAGATCGCGCCGCCGATGGCTTCTACCAGCATAAAACCGGCGGTGACGATGAACGCCCAGAGCAGCCGGCGGGCGTTGCCGCTATCCGGAGCCTGGGCGGGGGAGTGCGAATGCGAGTGCGCCATAGTGTCGTCCCTTGATAGTTATCATTATCACGCTATGACATCATAAACAGAGAACGATAACAAACAGAGAAAAGGCGAGCCCGGCTCGCCTTTTCTCTGTTTGCACTCACCGCATCAATTATTGGGTGGTGCCGTCGGTTTTGCTGTTGTCATGGTTCATGCTGTCGCCGTTGTCCAGCTTCTTACCGGTGTCCGGACAGCGGCCGTCTTTACACATCGAGTTTTTATGGACCTCATCGCTCGACATATTGTCCTGGCTCATCGTCGAGCCGTCAGGATGAAGCATGGTGCCGCCAGTGCCAGTGCCAGTGCCAGTGCCAGAGCCAGAATTGATTTGGCTATTATCGACGTTATTCGGCGCCACGTTTTCACGGGCGTCCGGCGCCACCTGACCGGCATCAGCGGAAGAGTTGGCCTGGCCATTGTTGGACTGGGCGCCGGCGTCTGCCGCCAGGGCCGCGCCGCTGGCAAGACCTAAGGTGGCGGTGAGCAAAAGGGTCGTCAGTTTTTTCATGTTCATCGGATACTCCTGTTGGGTCGGGAAGCGGTAACTACGCCTCCAGCGGTAAGTGTGCCAGGGATCTGACTCGCTATGGTTAAAGACTCCGCAGACGATCGCAGTGTCACTATATAATCCTGAAACGTAAGACTTAATTAGCTTTAACAGTTAAATATTGTAGTTCATGAGTCTGGTTTCGCTACTTTATGGCGTATTTTTGCCTATTTCCAGGATTATTCCATCACTACTGTAAAATCACGTTTACACTATTTCAGCGAAGAGATAGATTGGAGGGATTGCATTTCATTGAATAAGTATGGCAACGCTGGAAAGAAGATGAATTATCAGAACGACGATTTACGCATTAAAGAGATCAACGAATTATTACCTCCCGTTGCGCTCCTGGAAAAATTCCCTGCTACCGAAAATGCTGCAAACACCGTTGCACATGCTCGCAAAGCGATCCACCAGATCCTCAAAGGTGATGATGACCGCCTGCTGGTGGTGATTGGGCCCTGTTCTATTCACGACCCGGCGGCGGCGAAAGAGTACGCTTCCCGTCTGCTGACCCTGCGCGAGGCGCTGAAGGGCGAGCTCGAGATCGTCATGCGCGTCTATTTTGAGAAACCGCGCACCACCGTCGGCTGGAAAGGGCTTATCAACGATCCCCATATGGATAACAGCTTCCGCATCAACGACGGGTTGCGCATTGCGCGCAAACTGCTGCTGGACATTAACGACAGCGGCCTGCCGGCGGCAGGGGAATTCCTCGATATGATCACCCCGCAGTATGTCGCCGATCTGATGAGCTGGGGCGCCATCGGGGCGCGCACCACCGAATCCCAGGTGCACCGCGAGCTCGCCTCGGGGCTCTCCTGCCCGGTGGGCTTTAAAAACGGTACCGATGGCACCATCAAGGTGGCTATCGATGCGATTAACGCCGCCGGCGCGCCGCACTGTTTCCTGTCGGTCACCAAGTGGGGCCACTCCGCTATCGTTAATACCAGCGGCAACGGCGACTGCCATATTATTCTGCGCGGCGGCAAAGAGCCGAACTACAGCGCGAAGCACGTGGCGGAGGTGAAAATCGGTCTGGCGAAAGCGGGCCTGCCGGCCCAGGTGATGATCGACTTCAGCCACGCCAACTCCAGCAAGCAGTTCAAGAAGCAGATGGAAGTAGGCGCCGACGTATGCCAGCAGATTGCCGGCGGCGAGCGCGCCATTATGGGCGTGATGATTGAAAGCCATTTGGTGGAAGGCAACCAGAGCCTCGAGAGCGGTGAACCGCTGACCTACGGCAAGAGCGTCACCGACGCCTGCATCGGCTGGGAGGATACCGAAGCGATCCTGCGTCAGCTGGCGGAAGCGGTGAAAACCCGCCGCGGCTAAGCTACGTTGCGCTCGCGCAAGCCATAAAAAAAGCGTGGAGATTTCCACGCTTTTTTATTTTCACCGGGGGAAATTACTTCGCTTTACCCTGGTTGGCGACGGCAGCCGCTTTCGCCGCGATCTCTTCCGCATTGCCCAGATAGTAATGTTTGATCGGCTTGAAGTTTTCATCGAACTCATACACCAGCGGTACGCCGGTCGGGATGTTCAGTTCGAGGATTTCGTCTTCGCCCATGTTGTCGAGGTATTTAACCAGCGCGCGCAGGGAGTTACCGTGAGCGGCGATGATCACGCGCTCACCGCTTTTCAGGCGCGGCAGAATGGTTTCGTTCCAGTAAGGCACGACGCGGTCGATGGTCAGCGCCAGGCTTTCAGTGGTCGGCAGTTCCGCGTCGGTCAGTTTTGCATAGCGCGGATCGTGGCCCGGGTAGCGCTCGTCGTCTTTGGTCAGCTCCGGCGGAGTAACGGCGAAGCCGCGACGCCACTGTTTAACCTGCTCGTCACCGTATTTCTCAGCAGTTTCCGCTTTGTTCAGGCCCTGCAGCGCGCCGTAATGACGCTCGTTCAGCTTCCAGGATTTCTCAACCGGCAGCCAGGCCTGATCCAGTTCGTCCAGCACGTTCCACAGGGTGTGGATGGCACGTTTCAGCACGGAGGTATAAGCAAAATCAAAGCTGAAGCCTTCAGCCTTCAGCAGTTTACCTGCTGCTTTCGCTTCGCTAACGCCTTTCTCGGACAGATCAACGTCGTACCAACCGGTGAAGCGGTTTTCGTTGTTCCACTGGCTTTCGCCATGACGAACCAGTACCAGCTTAGTTACAGCCATTCTCTTACTCCTCTCTACACGCCATCCCTCGCGCCGCGAACGGTGCGCTGAATATGTTGGTGTATGTGTTATTGATTGATAACTATTCTCATTATATTGCCGTGATTTGGCTCACGGCAATGCTTATCCCTAACCATAGCGAAAATAGTGGCTCAGTGTAAGGTGCTTGTAAAACACAGGTTATTTTTTTGTCCTTTGATGACGGAAAATAGAGCAGGTTGCTGAAAAAAGAGGCAGGAGAGAAGAGGGCGGGGACGAAACTCAGCGCCCCCCGGCGGAGGGCGCTGGCGATTAGCGGGCGATAAACTGATATTCCGTCAGGCTGACGTACTCCTGGCCTGGACGTAACACACAGTCCGGCTGCGGCCATTCCGGATGATTCGGCGAATCCGGCAGGAATTCGCTCTCCAGCGCCAGCCCCTGCCAGTCGGCGTAGGGTTCCGTCGTCTGCGACGGGGTGCCGCCGAGATAGTTGCCGGAATAAAACTGTAGCGCCGGAGCGGAGGTATAGACCGTCATCTGCAGCTTACCGTCCTGCGACCAGACCTGCGCCGCAGGTTGACTGGCGTCGCCTCTGGCGTCCAGCAGGAAGGCATGGTCGTAACCCTTCACCTTTTGCTGATCGGCATCCGCGAGGAAGTCGGCGGCGATGGTTTTCGGCTGGCGGAAATCAAAGCTGGTGCCGGCGACGTCTTTGAGTCCGCCGCCCGGGATACCATCGCTTTCCACCGGCAAATAGCGATGGGCGAGGATCTGCAGCTGGTGCTGGCGCACGTCGCCCTGGTCACCGTCGAGGTTGAAATAGACGTGATTGGTCATGTTCACCGGGCAGGGTTGGTCCACGGTGGCGCGATAGGTAATCGCGATACGGTTATCGTCGGTCAGACGATAGTGCGCGGTGGCCTGCAGAGTACCCGGAAAGCCTTGATCGCCATCGGGCGAGGTCAGGGCGAACAGCGCTTCCTGCTCGTCGGCGCGGACGATGCGCCAGCGGCGTTTATCAAAACCTTCCGGGCCGCCGTGAAGCTGGTGGCCCGCGTCGTTTGACGGCGTGACGGTGACGAGCTGGCCGTCAAGCGGGAAGCGGCTATTGCCGATACGGTTGGCGTAGCGGCCTACCGAGGCGCCAAGAAACGCGGCCTGG
This sequence comes from Klebsiella sp. GB_Kp056, assembly GCF_040064755.1. NCBI lineage: Bacteria > Pseudomonadati > Pseudomonadota > Gammaproteobacteria > Enterobacterales > Enterobacteriaceae > Klebsiella > Klebsiella sp. GB_Kp056. The sequence goes on from NZ_JBEAJA010000069.1 coordinate 7,134, forward strand.
CGGGCATAGTCTTCCAGCTTTGCGCAGCCCAGCAGCGGATGGCGCACGCTGCCATCGGCCAGCGGCACCTCGGCGCTGAGCAGCGTCGCGCCCCAGTCCGCCACGATGACGGTCATCCCCGCCTTATTGCGCAGGGTTACCTGCTGCCATGGCTGGCCGTCCGGCGCCAGCGCGGTAGTTTGCGTTACCATTGGCCAGCCCCCTGTGACGGTTTGCAGACATAAAACGTCTCTTTAATTCCGGTTTTCGCTTCATACTCGTTGGCAACGGCCTGCTGAACGGTATCGACCAGATCCTCCGGGACCAGCGCTACCACACAGCCGCCAAAACCGCCGCCGGTCATGCGCACGCCGCCCTTATCGCCGATTGTCGCCTTGACGATCTCCACCAGGGTGTCGATCTGCGGGACGGTGATCTCGAAATCATCGCGCATCGAGGCGTGGGATTCGGCCATCAGCTCGCCCATCCGCTTCAGGTCGCCTTTTTCAAGGGCGCTGGCGGCTTCCACGGTGCGGGCATTCTCCGTCAGCACATGACGTACCCGCTTCGCCACCACCGGATCCAGCTCATGGGCGACAGCGTTGAATTGCTCAAGGGTGACATCGCGCAGAGCGGGCTGCTGGAAGAAGCGCGCGCCGGTCTCGCACTGTTCACGACGGGTGTTGTACTCGCTGCCGACGAGGGTGCGCTTAAAGTTGCTGTTGATGATCACCACCGCCACGCCTTTCGGCATCGAGACGGCTTTGGTGCCCAGCGAGCGGCAGTCGATCAGCAGCGCATGGTCTTTTTTGCCCAGCGCCGAAATCAGCTGATCCATGATCCCGCAGTTGCAGCCGACGAACTGATTTTCCGCCTCCTGGCCGTTGAGGGCGATTTGCGCGCCGTCCAGCGGTAGATGGTAGAGCTGCTGGAACACGGTGCCGACGGCAACCTCCAGCGAGGCTGAGGAGCTTAAGCCTGCGCCCTGCGGCACATTGCCGCTGATCACCAGATCTGCGCCGCCGAAGTGGCTGTTCCGCTGTTGCAGATGCTTCACCACGCCGCGGACATAGTTCGACCACTGCTGGGTGTCGTGGCTGAGAATCGGCGCGTCGAGAGAGAATTCGTCGGTCTGATTGTCGTAATCGGCGGCAATCACCCGCACGGTACGATCGTCGCGCGGCGCACAGCTGATCACCGTCTGGTAGTCGATGGCGCAGGGCAGCACAAAGCCGTCGTTGTAATCGGTATGCTCGCCGATCAGGTTGACGCGGCCTGGTGCCTGAATGACATGGCTGGCCGGGTAGCCGAAGGCCTCAGCAAACAGGGTTTGGGTTTTCTCTTTCAGACTCATCATTACACTCCGGATTCACGAAAATGGACGTCGCTGACGGCGCGCAGTCGTTCGGCAGCTTGCTCGGCGGTGAGATCGCGCTGCGTTTCGGCCAGCATTTCGTAGCCAACCATAAACTTGCGGACCGTCGCGGAGCGCAGCAGCGGCGGATAAAAGTGGGCGTGAAGCTGCCAGTGGTTATGGTCTTCATCGTTAAACGGCGCGCCGTGCCAGCCCATGGAGTAGGGGAATGAGCACTGGAACAGGTTGTCGTAACGGCTGGTCAGCTTTTTCAACGCCAGCGCCAGATCGCTGCGCTGGGCGTCGGTTAAATCGGTAATACGCTGCACGGGCGCTTTCGGCAGCAGCAGCGTTTCGAACGGCCATGCGGCCCAGTAGGGCACGACCGCCAGCCAGTGATCGGTGTCGACCACCGTGCGGCTGCCGTCGGCCAGTTCGCGCCGGGCATAGTCCAGCAGCATCGGCTGGCCCTGGCTGGCGTAATACGCTTTCTGCAGACGGTCTTCCCGTTCCGCTTCATTAGGCATGAAGCTGTTGGCCCATACCTGACCGTGCGGGTGTGGGTTGGAGCAGCCCATCGCTGCTCCTTTGTTTTCAAAGACCTGCACCCACGGGTAGCTTTTCCCGAGGTCCGCGGTCTGTTCCTGCCACGCTTTAACCACGCCTTCCAGCGCTTCAAGGCTCAGTTCCGGCAGCGTTTTGCTGTGGTCTGGCGAGAAGCAGATCACCCGACTGGTGCCGCGCGCGCTCTGGCAGCGCATCAGCGGATCGTCACTCTCCGGGGCATCGGGGGTGTCGGTCATCAGGGCCGCAAAGTCGTTGGTAAACACGTAGGTGCCGGTGTAATTCGGATTCGTGTCGCCGGTGACCCGGGTGTTGCCCGGGCACAGGAAACAGTCCGGATCGTGGGCCGGCAAGGTCTGTTTTGCCGGCGTCTCCTGCGCTCCCTGCCAGGGGCGCTTGGCGCGATGCGGAGAAACCAGAATCCACTGCCCGGTTAACGGGTTATAACGACGATGCGGATGGTCAACGGGGTTAAATACGCTCATGAAGGTTCCTTAGTCTGGATAACCCTGCGGATGGCGGGACTGCCAGTTCCAGGTGTCCTGCGCCATTTCGTCCAGGTTGCGCGTCACGCGCCAGTTCAGCTCGCGGTCGGCCTTGGCGGCATCCGCCCAGTAGGCCGGGAGGTCGCCATCGCGGCGCGGCGCGAAATGGTAGTTAATCGGTTTGCCGCATGCCTTGCTGAAAGCATTGACCACGTCGAGCACGCTGCTGCCGACGCCGGCGCCAAGGTTGTAGATATGGACCCCGGCTTTGTCAGCCAGTTTTTCCATGGCCGCGACGTGGCCGTCGGCAAGGTCCATCACGTGGATATAATCGCGCACGCCGGTGCCATCTTCGGTCGGGTAGTCGTTACCAAACACGGCCAGCGATTCGCGACGGCCAACGGCGACCTGGGCGATATACGGCATCAGGTTATTCGGGATCCCCTGCGGGTCTTCGCCCATGTCGCCCGACGGGTGGGCGCCGACCGGGTTGAAGTAGCGCAGCAGGGCAATGCTCCACTCCGGCTGCGCTTTTTGCAGGTCGGTCAGGATCTGCTCCACCATCAGTTTGCTTTTACCGTAGGGGCTTTGCGGGGTGCCGGTCGGGAAGCTTTCGACATACGGGATTTTCGGCTGGTCGCCGTAGACGGTGGCGGAGGAGCTAAAGATGAAGTTCTTCACGCCCGCGGCGCGCATGGCGGAGACTAATTTCAGTGTGCCGGTGACGTTATTGTCGTAATATTCCAGCGGCTTGGCGACGGACTCCCCGACGGCTTTCAGCCCGGCGAAGTGGATCACCGCTTCAATGGCGTGATCGTGGAGGATCTCGGTCATCAGCGCTTCGTTACGAATATCGCCTTCAATAAAGGTGGCTTCTTTGCCGCCGAGACGCTCAATCACCGGCAGTACGCTGCGCTTGCTGTTGCAGAGATTGTCGAGGATCACCACCTCATGCCCCTGCAGCAGCAGTTGAACGCAGGTATGACTTCCAATGTAACCGCTACCACCTGTAACCAGAACTTTCATGATTCGCTCCATTCGGCTTATCGTGTATGAGGAAGATAGCATATCAAAGAAGTGAAAAGTGTGACACAGAACAAGTTAGTGGAATCGTTTACACTCGGGGATGAAACGGCATCGTTTAATATATTTTGTTTAAAATACATATTGTTAGGTGAGTAAGGCGCTATTTTTCTGAAAAATACCAGGGATCTTGCGATCCCCGGCAGGGGGCGTCAGGCCACGGGGCCGAGCTGATAAGTGTAACCGTCTCCACTGGGAACGAACGCCAGGCGATGGGTAATACAGTCCGGGGCATCTTCCGCATGGTGCGAGACAAACAGCAGCTGCGTAGCGCCTTCGCCAATCAGGACGTCGACGAAGCGGCGCACCAGCTGGCGATTGAGGGGATCCAGCCCCTGCAGCGGTTCATCAAGGATCAGCAGGGTGGGATGCTTCACCAGCGCGCGGACGATAAGCGCCAGCCGCTGCTGGCCCCACGACAGGCTGTGAAATGGCGCGTCGGCGGTGCGCTTATCGATGCCGAGAATATCCAGCCATTGCTGCACCAGCTTATGCTGTTTATCCGACACCGCCTGATAAATGCCGATCGAGTCAAAATAGCCCGACAGAATCACGTTGCGGACGTTGGTGCTGACCCGGTAGTCCAGATGCAGACTGCTGCTGACGTAGCCGATATGCTTTTTAATATCCCAGATGGTCTCGCCGCTGCCGCGCCGACGGCCAAAGAGGGTGAGATCGTTGCTGTAGCCCTGGGGGTGATCGCCGGTGATAAGGCTTAAGAGGGTGGATTTACCCGCGCCGTTGGGGCCGACGATCTGCCAGTGTTCACCCGGGTTTACGGTCCAGGAGAGGTGGTTGATAACCGGGCGATCGTTGTAGGAGACCACCCCGTCATTGAGGACGATACGCGGCGCCGTCTCCGTCAGCGTATGGCGGGCCGGTGGGGCATCCGGCTCCGGCAGGGTGATACCGTCCAGTTTTTCACTGTGCGCCAGCTGGGCGACCAGCGCCTGCTGCAGCAGAGCGTGCTTCTCGCCGGTCTCGCTGAGGAGGCAGTCAGCCAGCACGCCGGCGTATTGCACAAAGTCCGGGATCTCATCGAAACGGTTGAGCACCAGCACCAGGGTGATGCCGGCGCGATGCAGGTCGGCCAGCAGGGCGGCCAGCTGCTGGCGGGAGTTGACGTCGAGGCCGTCGAACGGCTCGTCGAGGATCAGCAGTTGCGGATCGCTCATCAGGGCCTGGCACAGCAGGGTCTTACGCGTTTCGCCAGTGGACAGATACTTAAAGCGGCGGTCCAACAGGGCGCTGATGGCAAACTGTTCGGCAAGCTGCGCGCAGCGGGCCGGATCTTTCACCTCATCCTGAATAATCTCCGCGGTAGTGCGTCCGGTATCTTCTTCTCCGGGACTGAGCAGGTCGGTGTTATTGCGCTGCCACTCGTCGCTGACCAGCTTCTGCAGCTGTTCGAAGGAGAGGCGGGTTACGCGGGAGAAGAGGCTTTCGCGCTGGCCGCTGAGCAGGGTCAGGTCGCCGGCCAGGGCCCGCGCGAGGGCGGACTTGCCGCTGCCGTTGCTGCCGACGAACGCCCAGCTTTCACCCGCCGCCACGCTCAGGTGGTCTATTTTTAAGGTTTTTGTATCGCTCAGGCGAAACGTGCCTTGCGAAATTTGCAATGATGACATGATGTATCCCATTTTTTGCAGCGATGTGCATCAGGGATACGACTTCAGGCGCGCAATGTCAATGGGGTCAGCATAACGTAGCGAGAATGATGCGATCGGCGCTGAAGTAAGCGATCGCCTCCGTCCCTTCCGTCAGGCCAGAGGTCTGGGCCTGCGGCAGGGTGGCGCACAGGGTCTGGCCGTCCGCAAGGGTCATCAGCACTTCGCACTGCCCGGAGCCGCATTCGATATGGCTGATGCGACCCGACAGCTGGTTCTCGGCCTGGCGGGCCACCGCCGGGTCGAGGGTGATGCCAACCCAGGGCGCTTTCAACAGGACCAGCACCTCCTGGCCCTCATCGAGCCCCAGCTTTTCAGCGCTCTGGGCGGTAATGGCGACGTTCAGGCGGGTCTGCCCGTCGGCCAGCAGCACCTCGACGTGCTGCTGCACCTGCTGGCGATCGCGGCCAGTGATAGTGCCGAACCACTGGTTGCGGGCGCTGGTTTGCAGGGAAAAGCGCGAGATGGCCGCCAGCAGGCTGTCCAGCGGCAGGGCGTCGTCATCGCTGAGCACATCAAACGCTTTCTGCTGGATCTGCGCCAGCAGATCGTACAGTTGGATCAGACGCTGCCCGTAGCGGGTCAGCACCGCGCCGCCGCCGCCTTTGCCGCCGGTGGCGCGATCCACCAGCGGCTGTTCGCTGAGCTGGTTCATCTCGTTGATGGCATCCCACGCGCTTTTATAGCTGATACCCGCGTGCTTCGCCCCCTGGCTTATCGAACCGGTCTGGTCAATCTGTTTGAGCAGGGCGATCCGCCGGGGGTCGGCAAACAGGCGCTGCTGAAGCTTAAGGGTGAGAAGAATTTCGGCCTGCATAATCGTTTCCTGACAAAAAAGCGTATTGTGACCGATAGTCACCCCGTTGCAAAACCTCTCTGCGCGGTTTGTCATTAACCACCGCACAAATGGGGCGTGTTTTTTCGGCTGAAACCGTTACAATCAGGGAATCATACTATCTGGAGTGAACCATGTTAGAGCTTTTGAAAAGTCTGGTTTTTGCGGTCATCATGGTACCGGTGGTGATGGCGGTCATCCTGGGATTGATTTACGGTCTTGGCGAAGTGTTCAACCTCTTCTCCGGCGTCGGCCACAAAGATCGCAGCCAGCAAAATCATTGATTTCCCGGCGCCCGGTTTAACCGGGCGCTGTGCTATTTCCCTCCTGTATCATTTCCCTTCATTTTATTGTCCTGCGTCACTATAAAAACGCTTCGCATATCGTTATATTGTCGAGTACATAACGCATTGACAGGAGATTCAGATGACAGGTTCTTGGTTACGCGGGGTGGTCGGGGTATCGCTCACGCTGTGCGTCGCGGGTCAGGCGCTGGCGGCAGAAGGGAAAGTGACCGTTTTCGCGGCCGCGTCGTTAACCAACGCGATGCAGGATATCGCCCAGGCGTATAAGAAAGCGAAAAACGTCGAGGTCGTCTCGTCGTTTGCCTCGTCGTCGACGCTGGCGCGGCAGATTGAAGCAGGCGCCCCGGCGGACCTGTTTATCTCCGCCGATCAAAAGTGGATGGATTACGCGGCAGACAAAAAGGCCATCGATCCGGCGACCCGCGCCACCCTGCTTGGCAACAGCCTGGTGGTGGTGGCGCCGAAAGCCAGCGCGCAGGGGGCGATAACCATTGATGAGAAAACCGACTGGACCAGCCTGCTGAAAGGGGGCCGTCTGGCGGTGGGCGATCCGCAGCACGTTCCGGCAGGTATCTACGCCAAAGAAGCGCTGCAGAAACTGGGCGCCTGGGAGACCCTGTCGCCGAAGCTCGCCCCGGCGGAAGACGTGCGCGGCGCGCTGGCGCTGGTGGAGCGTAGCGAAGCGCCGCTGGGCATCGTCTACGGATCGGATGCCGTGGCCAGCAAAGGGGTGAAAGTGGTTGGCACTTTCCCTGAGGCGTCGCATCAGAAAGTCGAGTACCCGCTGGCGATTGTCGATGGCCACCGCAATGCGGCCGTGAGCGCTTTCTATGACTACCTGAAAGGGCCGGAAGCGTCGGCGATTTTTCAACGTTACGGATTTACCACCCGCTGATGTTTCTGAGCGAACCCGAATGGCAGGCGGTGCTGCTGAGCCTGAAAGTCTCCTCCCTGGCGGTGGCCCTGAGCCTGCCCTTTGGCATCTTTTTTTCCTGGCTGCTGGTCCGGCGCACCTTCCCCGGCAAGGCGCTGCTCGACAGCCTTCTCCATCTGCCGCTGGTGCTGCCGCCGGTGGTGGTGGGGTATCTGCTGCTGGTGGCCATGGGGCGGCGCGGGTTTATTGGCAGCTGGCTGTATGACTGGTTCGGCATCAGCTTTGCCTTCAGCTGGCGCGGGGCGGTGCTGGCGGCGGCGGTGATGTCTTTCCCGCTGATGGTGCGCGCCATCCGCCTGGCGCTGGAGGGGGTGGACATCAAACTGGAGCAGGCGGCGAGAACCCTCGGGGCCAGCCGCTGGCGGGTATTTTTCACCATTACGCTGCCGCTGACTTTGCCGGGAATTATTGTCGGCACGGTGCTGGCCTTCGCCCGCTCGTTAGGGGAGTTTGGCGCGACCATCACGTTCGTCTCCAATATTCCCGGTGAAACGCGCACCCTGCCTTCGGCGATGTACACCTTGATCCAGACCCCAGGCGGGGAGGGGGCGGCGGCCCGCCTCTGCCTCATCGCTATCGGTCTGGCGCTGGTCTCGCTCTTGATTTCAGAATGGCTGGCCCGCGTGAGCCGCCAGCGAATGGGAGGATCATGATGCTCGAGCTGGACTTTACCCAGACCCTCGGCAGCCACTGTCTGCAGATCCGTGAAACGCTGCCCAGCAGCGGGATCACCGCCATCTTTGGCGTCTCAGGCGCCGGGAAAACGTCGTTGATCAACGCTATCAGCGGCCTGACCCGGCCGCAGGCGGGGCGGATTGTCCTAAACGGAAGGGTGCTGAACGACACCGCGCAGCGTATCTGCCTGGCGCCGGAGCAGCGGCGGATCGGCTATGTATTTCAGGATGCGCGCCTGTTTCCCCACTATAAAGTGCGCGGCAATCTGCAGTACGGAATGGCGAAATCCATGGTCAGCCAGTTCGATAAGCTGGTGGAACTGCTGGGAATTGCGCCCTTGCTGGATCGGCTGCCGGGCCGGTTATCCGGCGGCGAAAAGCAGCGCGTGGCCATCGGCCGCGCCCTGCTGACCGCGCCGGAGCTGCTGCTGCTGGACGAGCCGTTGGCCTCGCTGGATATTCCGCGCAAACGCGAACTGTTGCCCTATCTGCAGCGGCTGGCGCAGGAGATCCATATTCCGATGCTCTACGTCAGCCACTCGCTGGACGAGATCCAGCATCTGGCCGATCGCGTGCTGGTGCTGGAGGCCGGTAAGGTGAAGGCTTTCGGTCCGCTGGAGGAGGTCTGGAGCAGCAGCGTGATGCACCCCTGGCTGCCGGCGGAACAGCAGAGTACGATCCTCAGCGCCACCGTCGCCGCGCAGCATCCGCAGTACGCGATGACCGCGCTGACGCTGGGGGATCAAATGCTGTGGGTTAACCGGCTCGATCGTCCCGCCGGGGAGAGCGCGCGGATCCGCATCCAGGCGTCGGACGTCTCGCTGGTGCTGGCCCAGCCGTCCGCAACCAGCATCCGCAATATCTTACGCGCCGAGGTGGTTCAGTGTCTGGAGGTCAACGGGCAGATTGAGGTTCAGCTCAGGGTGAGCGGCCATCCGCTGTGGGCTCGAATCAGCCCGTGGGCGCGGGATGACCTGGCGATAGCGCCAGGCCAGCAGGTATTTGCCCAGATCAAAAGCGTGTCGATTGCCGCCTGATCACAGCAGCTGACGGTAGATAAACTCGGCGATGCTGGGGGACTCATTGTCGCCGATGACCACGTTGGCGCGGGCTTTGACGTCGTCCACCGCATTACCCATCGCCACCCCGGTGCCGGCCGCTTCCAGCATACTCAGATCGTTGTAGTTATCGCCGAAGGCCACCACGTTCTGCATCGACAGCCCCTGGTCAGCGACCCACTGCGCCAGGCGTTTGCCTTTGCTGTTGCCGGCGCGAGCGATATCCACCTGGTCGTGCCACGACCATTCGCACTCGAGGCCCAGCGTCTCGCCGACCTCCTGCGCAAAGCGCTGCAGACGGGGAATGTCGTCGTCGGTGAGGGCGAATTTCCATACCGCCTTGACCTCGCGGACCGCCTGCGCCAGCGAGTCGACCTGGCTGAAGACCGGGCGCTGATCCTCCGGTAACGCCTGCGCCCAGTTGCGGGTGCGGATCACATGCCCGGTGGGCTGTTCGTAAAGCATCGCGTCATCCACATAGGCCAGGCCGTGGATCTGCTGTTCGGCGAGCATGGCGGTGAGGCTTACCGCGTGTTCCACCGACATAGGATCGGCCGCCAAAACCTTTTTTGCGTGATAATCATACAAATAAGTGCCATTACAACAAATTGCAGGTGTATCGAGAGCCAGTGCCTGATAAAAAGGATGAATAGCGACGTGATGACGTCCGGTAACGACGATCACCTGGTAGCCCGCCTCTCTGGCGCGGGCCAGCGCTTCCAGCGAAGCGGGCAGGATGGTTTTTTTGCTGGTGAGCAGGGTGCCGTCTAAATCCAGGGCAATCACGCGTGTTGTCATGTGTTATTTCCGGTTGATGTTGAAAAGTGACCTGGCCATGATGGTACACCGCCGTGGCGTCAGGACCAATTTTTCCACATCTGCCGTGAATGTCTGTATGCCTTTGTGCCGCCGTCCGTCGGTAATTCGGCGGGCGATGCGAGTATCATGGGCGGATGTCTTATAATTTTCGGGGTGCAGTTATCCTGAAAATGAAAAATCCACGTGCAGTGAGGGAAGGAGTAGTCATGAAACAAACCGTTTATACCGCCAGCCCGGAAAGCCAACAAATCCACGTCTGGAGTCTTGAAGCGGACGGCAAACTGACGCTGGTGCAGGTGGTTGATGCCCCGGGGCAGGTCCAGCCGATGGTGGTCAGCCCCAATAAGGAGTATCTGTACGTTGGCGTTCGTCCGGAGTTTCGCGTGTTAGCTTATCGCATCACGCCGGATAACGGGGCGTTGACCTTCGCAGGGGAAGCGGCGCTGCCGGGCAGCCCGACCCACATCTCTACCGATCATCATGGTCGCTTTGTCTTCAGCGCCTCCTACAATCAGGGCTGCGTCAGCGTGACCCCGCTGCAGGATGGTCTGCCGGGCGAAACCATCACCGTGGTGGACGGGCTGGAAGGCTGCCACTCGGCCAATATCTCCCCGGACAATCGTACCCTGTGGGTGCCGGCGCTGAAGCAGGATCGCATCTGCCTGTTTACCCTCAGCGAGGATGGTTTCCTCTCCGCCCAGGAGCCCGCGGAAGTCAGCACCGTCGAAGGGGCGGGTCCGCGCCACATGGTGTTCCATCCGAACCAGCAGTATGGTTACTGCGTCAATGAGCTGAACAGCTCAATTGACGTCTGGGAGCTGAAAGACCCGAATGGCAACATCGAATGTGTACAAACGCTGGATATGATGCCGTCTGATTTCACCGGCGTGCGCTGGGCGGCGGATATTCATATCACTCCGGACGGTCGTCACCTGTACGCCTGCGATCGTACCGCCAGCATCATCACGGTGTTCAGCGTGTCGGAAGATGGCAGCGTGCTGGCGGTGGAGGGCTATCAGCCGACCGAGACCCAGCCGCGCGGCTTTAATCTCGATCACAGCGGTAAGTATCTGATTGCCGCCGGGCAGAAGTCGCACCATATCGCGGTGTACGAAATTACCGGCGAGCAGGGGCTGCTGCAGGAGAAAGGTCGCTATGCGGTCGGGCAGGGGCCGATGTGGGTGGTAGTCAACGCCCACTGATCCGTCAGGTGTAAAAGAAAAAACCTCGCGTCAGCGAGGTTTTTTTTAACAGAGCGGACAGGCTCTGTCGGAAAGGGGTTGCCCTGGCGGGCCTGAAGCGTGACGGCCTTAGATATCGTCCATGGTGTAGCCGACGACAATCTCCAGCGTTTTACGGATCACGTCTGCGGTCACCACGTCATCGGTGCTTTCCAGCGCCTGAATCAGCCATAAAATAATGGCCTTATTGTTCAGGTGACCTTCGGACTGGAGAATACTGTTGATGGCCAGCGACATCACGGCGGACTCATCAACCAGCTTATCACCGGCGTTACGGAAATAGTCGGAGAGCGCGGTGTCCTGCAGTCCTGCGTAAATATCGGGTTGCTGATGCATAGTCTGTCTCATCACATTCTCACTCTGTGTTATTCACCACGGTTAGGATACTCAGTGGATCTTTTTACCTTCCGGCGCCATGGCGCTTTGCGCCGGCGATCCTCGGGTTTCCCAACGGCCATTGATTTTCTTTACCTGCAAAGGCGCTTGCTTCCGCTGACGGGCAAGCTTCGCGCAAATTTCTTCAATCACGGCAGCGATGACCTTTCTTCGCTGTCGGTCTGACTCTGTCGCCTGCATCAACCGAAGTCGAACCAGCAGGGTCGGGGTGGTAATAGGGCGATTCGTTTTCAGAAGCGCGAGTACCGCCTCGCCGATGATCTCATCGGTGATTTCCTCAGTTTCACTGCTATTCATAACCGTCTCACTGCATGCCACTCTCTCCCTGAATCTGCGAACGGACATTCAGGTCAGCAGCAGGTTTATGGAAGCGATCGCCCCTCATCTGCTACTGCGGCGCAACAGGCGACGATCGATGACGTTATTCCTGATCGGCAAACAGCAGACCAATTAAGGTCTGATAGTGACTCTCTTCCTCGGGGGCACGGGCCCGGTCGAGTCGGCTCAACAGTTTAGTGCACAGCGCCTTGCGGTTGAGATGACGCCCTTCGTTGAGAATATCCATCACAATCTGACCCAGCGTTTCCTGCTGGGAAGGTAACGATGCTTTGTTGAAATACTGGGCAATTGCGTTCGCTGTATCTGGAATGTAACCATTCTGCTGCATATCTGCTCCTTACATTTCATTCATCTGTTAACTGCCATTAAACTTATACAATAATTATTAACCTGTACACACAAAGTTGCACAATAATGATTCATTTGTGGTTAAGTTATTGATTTTTAATTGTTTATTTTTATGTGTTTGGTGCGGTTCTGGCTTGTAAAGGTAGGGTTAAACGGTGCACGTTGTACAAGAAAAGAAAAATGAAAAAGCCTTGCACAAAAAAGGGATTTTTAGTGTATCTTTTTTGTTAAGACAAAACGTAGTTTTACAAGACGATTAGCCTGATAACTGCTACTGTGAATGCTTACCCTCCCATCTGGAATCACTATGCTAACCACCATCATTTATCGCAGCCATATTTGCGACAATGTCTCATTCAAATCGATCGAGGCCATGGTTGCCAGGGCAAACGAAAGAAATGGGCAGGCGGACGTCACCGGTATTTTACTTTTTAACGGGACGCATTTTTTTCAACTCATTGAGGGGCCTGAAGAAAAGGTTCAGGATATTTATCAGCATATTTGCCGCGATCCCCGCCATTATAACCTGGTGGAGCTTCTGTGCGATTATGCGCCGTCCCGCCGTTTCGGTAAGGTCGGCATGGAACTGTTTGATTTACGGGAACATGATCGCGAGGAGGTGCTGCAGGCGGTGATGGACCGCGGGACCACAAAATATCAGCTCACCTATGACGACCGGGCACTGCAATTTTTCCGCACCTTTGTCGAATCAACGGAAAAAGCGAACTATTTTGAGATTCCTTCCGCTGACAGCTGGGTATTTATCCCCGATCAGAATACTTTCTATCCTGATACGCCGATAATTGATAATAAGGAAAGCTGGTCCTTTGCCTTTCAGCCGATTGTCGACCCTTTCGCCTGCGAAATTATTTCGTGGGAAGCGCTGTTACGCACACCGGATGGCCAGTCGCCTGGCGCCTATTTTGCCGGGCTTTCCGGGGACGATATTTATCTCGCCGATCTGCACAGTAAACGCGTCGCGCTGTCGCTGGCCGGGCAATTAGGCTTACGTAATAAGGCGTTAAGTATTAATTTACTGCCGATGACGCTGGTTAAAGCGCCGAACGCGGTGGGTTTCCTGCTCGATCAAATTCAGCGTAATGATCTTATTCCTGAACAGATTATTGTCGAGTTTACCGAACGGGAAGTGATTTCGCGGATGGATGATTTTACCGATGCGGTGCGAAAGCTAAAAGGGGCGGGTATCAATCTTGCCATCGATCACTTCGGCGCCGGGTTTGCCGGGCTGTCGCTGCTGGCGCAATACCAGCCCGACAGAATTAAAATCGACCATGAGCTGATCCGCAATATCCACCAGGATGGACCGCGCCAGTCAATTGTACAGGCGATTATCAAATGCTGTTTTTCGCTGGAGATTGCGGTCTCTGCCGTCGGCGTTGAGCGTGCTGAAGAGTGGATGTGGCTGGAATCAGCCGGTATTTCGCAGTTTCAGGGGAATTTGTTCGCCAGCGCGCGCCTGGGGGGCTTACCCGCCGTCGCCTGGCCGGAAAAAAAATAATCCACCGCGAAATCAGCCAACTATTTTTTCATCTTTTTCCCAAGCGCTGTGAGCCACAACCTGTTATCTTTATCTGTACAAGAAAATAGAGTTGTACAGGATGCCTGAATTCGTTAGTTTAGGTATTAAAGTATCAGGTTGATGTGAGGCTGCTATGGCGTTTTACAGTATCGGTGAAGTCGCCGAACGTTGCGGAATCAATCCGGTCACACTGCGCGCCTGGCAGCGTCGTTACGGTCTACTGAAACCGCAGCGTAGCGAAGGCGGGCATCGGCAATTTGATGAAGAAGATATCCTGCGCATTGAAGAGATCAAGCGCTGGATAGAGCGCGGCGTATCCGTCGGGAAAGTCAAAGCGCTGCTGGAGGGTAACCTGCCGGCGGCGCGCGACGAATCCGCGCATCTTCAGGAAGAGATGATGTCCATTCTGCGTTATATGCAGCCCGCCAGAATCCGTGCCAAATTACTGGCGCTAAGCCATCAACACCCCGTCGACACGCTCATCGACAGCCTGTTAGTGCCGGTACGTCAGCGTCTGAAGCTCGATCAGAATACCTCTCTGGTGATTAGTAGTTTGCTGGATGGTCTGCTGATTGACTGCGTGGCGCTGTTTCTCGCCGAAGCGCGTAAAAAGAACGGCAGGGAGACGCTGCTGGTGGGCTGGAGCAATGAGGACAGGACGCGTCTGTGGCTGGAGGCATGGCGTCTTTCCCAGCGCGGCTGGCACGTCAACGTCCTCGCCGAACCGCTGGAGTCGCCGCGGCCCGAGCTGTTCCCCGGGCAGCATATCTTCGTCTGGACCGGACGCGCCGCCACCCCTCTCCAGGAAGAGCTGCTCAGCCACTGGCAGGAGCAGGGCTTCAGCATCCATTTTCACGGTAATAATTAATCGCCCCGATCCGCAAAGCAGACCGGGGCTAATGTGCCGGGTTACAGGTGGATCTGGCTCCAGGATTTAAAGGTCTCGCTGCGGCTGATATTAAAAAAATCGGTCCTACCGCTACAGCCGAGCTTTTTAATCAGATTCAGCCGGATCTGATAAATGGTTTTAATATGCAGATTCAGCGACCGGCCAATGCTGGCGACCGCTTCGCCATTGCTGATAAGTTGAATCACTTTCTTTTCCCGCTCGGTAAACTGCACCGAGGCGCCCGGCGCCGGGTGGGTTTTATAGTAGCGGGTTGGCTGGTGCAGAAATATCTTTAACTCTTCCGGCGTTGAATTGGCCGGTAAGCGCAGCATAGGCAGTTCACTAAGAAAATTAAGATCGTTGCCTTCGGTTAACAGAATAAATAACGTATCCCGACGATTATAGTTGTGCTGTAGTACCGCGAAATAATTGTCGCTGGTAAAGAAAACATGTTTTTTGCGAAAGTAAGATGCCGGCAGACTATTCAGGATCAGCGACATCCCATAGAGAAGAAAACGATTATCAAACCACAGATCGTAATGTTCAGTACGATAGCAGGTATTATGGTGTGACATTTTATTTGCCTCAGTTAGCCGATAGAGACCCAGGCGTGCCGGCACCGCAGGCTTAAGTCTGCTGCCAGCTCCGCGAGTTTAATTAATGATGAGGTTTGCTGTACAGCATATCCAGCGCCTGCAAATAGAGGTCGGAGAGTATTTCATTACTTTCCGTTTGCAGGCGATGCTGAATTTCCGTAATCATCCGCTCATTATTTATCGTTCTGTGCTGCTTAATGAGCGTATTTTCAATATTCTTCATCAGGGCCGAATTGAAGACAAACTCTGCTGGAATGGTATTTTTAATATGCATAGCTCGAACTCTCCCACGTATAACGCAAACTGACAATAAAAGTCGCTACGTACCATTGGTACGCGCCAAGTCACGAACAGGAAATGCAAAACCAGGAACCACCGCCTGACTTGCCGCGCCACCGTTAAACATCCCCGCTTCGTTGCGCAACAAGCAGTTAACACTCCAAACTATAGACGGTGATCCCATTATGTACAACTTTTTTCAGAACTATATGTACAACAGAACGGCTGATTTTTAGTTTGTGTTTTTAGTTATTGATTTTAAATAGTTTAATTGCTTGCATAACTTGTACATAAAAGCCGGTTTGTGCAGGATCCACCTGTAAAACTAGCGGGAAGAGGCTGACGACAGGCGTGAGCTCAATATGAAAATATTGTTCTGACAGGGGTGTTGGATGAAATCGCGCCGACGCAGGAAGGGGTACACAGCAACTCTGTCGTCGACAGGTGGCTTTCTTCCGCGTCGGACGCTGATCATAGCGGATATTAGGTGAGGTTTTGTCTGTTTTTTGCACAATCAGGTAAAGAGCAACACATCGGCCATTTCGTTAACGCTTCGGTCGGTTTGTTGGCGGATAAGGCGTGTGCTACGCTTTTTACTAGCGATGCGATGGTTCGGCATCGTTATCTTTCCCCCATTTCCCTGTCGGGTCTTTTACCCCTGTCACGACCGGTAAATACGGCAAAGGTAGTCTGTCTATGGACAGGCGTAGAGGTGTGAGGAGGGGAAATGCGCGGTAAAAGCGTGATGCTCCTGGCCGGGTTAGCGACTCTCGCGCAGGCGAAAGAGATTAACCTCTATTCGGTGAATACCGGTTCCTATGTTTACCATCTGACCAATAATCACGGTCAATATACTGAGAATTTCGAGAATCACTTTTTCTCGGTGGAGCGGAAATTCTCTGACGACTCGAAATACAGCCTGCTGATTGGCACCATGAATAACAGTTTCGACGATCGCTGTCTGGCGCTGGGGGTGAGAAGAGACTGGTACCACAACGGCAGCGGGTGGACCTTCAAAGGCGTTTACGGTTATACCGGCGAATTCTTCTTCGACGCCTTCGAGCATTGCGGCGATCATGGCTCCTATAAAGATTTTAAGGACGCCACCGGGATCGGCTTTTCACCCTATATCTACCATGCTATCCAGTACAACTTTACCGACTATTTCGCCCTTGAGAGCGGCATTATTATTCCCAGCGTGTTTGTGATCAGCATCCAGTGGAGCTTCCGCTAAGTTGCCGCGTCGTTTGTTACAGGGTTATCACCTTCCTGAGCAGCGTGCTGGAGAGCGCGGCGAGGGAAATGAGCACCGACAGGACAAACGTTAGGACAATCACTCCCAGCTTGGTGGCTAACGAGTGAATAGGGATCAGCATCACCAGCAGGTGAAAAACGGAGTAGTGCAAAATATAGACCCCGGTCATCGCTTTGCTAACCGTCGCCAGCACGGCCTCCTTCAGCTCGCGGTTCTTTTTAAACTGCACGGCGTTAGCGGCGATCACCAGCAGGACGATCAGAATATAAATCTGCGACCCCGTGAGAATGAACGCATTGCGATCGGCTTTAAACAGCGCGAAGAAAAAGTGGCGTTCATAAAACCAGGTAAATAAATAGACAAAGGGCAGGGCGATAATGGCGGCTTTAATCACCCGCGGGTTGCGTATCCACTCCGTGACCCGCGGATCGTTAAATAACTGCCCGGTTAAATAAAAAAGTAGCCACGTCCACAGACGATACTGCGGCGCCAGGCTGAAAAGATGTCTTTCCGGGTAGAGCACCGAGAGCAGGTCGTAACCATAAGAGCAGCACAGTAGCGTCAGGACCACGGAGAAAAACAGACCGCGCCGCTGGCTGAGCCAGGCAATCAGGGGATGGAAGGTATAGATGACAATCAGGGCGAAAATAAACCAGGGCTGGATCAGATAGCCGCGCTGGTAAGGCTCCCAGACATAATAGACCGTCACCCAAAACAGAAAGACGATCACCACGCTTTTAATTTTACCAATTTGCCAGTTGGCGTCGTGTCGCGTTTGCGCATCAAGATAGCCGGCAACCACAAAAAACAGCGGCGTGGCGATGGTCGAGACAAAGGTCAGCAGCCCGAGGATCCAGTGATAGTCATAATCAAAGCGATCCCAGGTGTTATAGATGGTGAAAAAAGTCACCGCTGTCATACAGCCGAGTGTCTTAATAATGCTCAGACCGGTACTGTTCATCGTTGAGGCGTCATATCCTTATGGTGAAAGCAGGCGTAAATCACCGGCAGAACCAGCAACGTTAGCACGGTGGCGAAGGCCAGACCGAACATAATCACCACTGCCATACTCTGGAAAAAAACATCGCGCAGCAGCGGGGCAAGGCCAAGCACGGTGGTGAAGGCGGTCAGCAGGATCGGCCGCAGACGAGATGTTGCCGCATCAATGATCGCTTGTCGTTGATCTTTCTCCTGTTTTTGTTGCTCTATCTCTTCCACCAGCACAATGCCGTTGCGGATCAGCATGCCGCTGAGGCTGAGAAGGCCGATTAAGGCCATAAAGCCGAAGGGGATGCCGGTCAGCAAAAAGCCGGGCGTGACGCCGATCAGCGCCAGCGGGACGGTCAGCCAGATGGCGACAGCGTTTTTCAACGAACTGAACATCAGCACCGTAATGATAAACATCACCAGATAGCCAAGCGGCAGGGTCGTGAACAGCCCTTGCTGTGCTTCACTGGAGTTCTCGGCATCGCCGCCCCATTCGATGCGATAGCCATGCGGCAGCGTCAATGCGTCAATGCGCGGTTTCACCCGGGCGAGAATATCACCCGAGGTTTGGCCGCTTTGCGGGCTGGGATCGGTCTGGACCGTCAGCACCCGGGTGCGATCCCGGCGGAGAATCAAGGGATCTTCCCACTCCAGGGAGAAGCCATGGATGACGTTACTCAACGGGATATACTGCTGGCGGCTCTGGCTCCAGACCAGCACGTTATGCAGATGGTTGGCATCCTGTCGCTCCGCTGCAGGCGGCCGGACGATCACCGGCAGCAGATCGGCGCCCTCGCGATATAATCCGGCGCGACTGCCGGAGAAATTCATCTCCAGCGCGTTATCAATGTCCTGTTTATCCACTCCCAGCTCGCGCCCCAGCGCTAGGGAGTACTGCGGGCGGATCACCTTGCTGCGGTTCTGCCAGTCGTTACGCACGCTGTCGGTCGCCGGATCCTCAGCGAGAATATCGCTCACCTGACTGGCCAGCGCGCGCAGCGTATCCGGGTCAGGGCCCTTAATGCGCACTTCAATCGCGCTATCCCCGGAGGGGCCGAACATAATGCGTTTGGTGCTGGCGTTCACCTGCGGGTAGTTTCTGGCGATCCAGGTTTCGACGTGGCGGGTGACGGGGGCGATGCCGCGCTGGTCGTCCATCCGCACCATAATCTGCGCGTAGTTGCTGTACTGCCGCTGACCGCTGTAGGTAAGAATAAAACGCATACTGCCCTGGCCAATGGTGGCGACGGTGGTGACCACCCCCGGCTGGCCGGCGATCGACCGCTCAATATCGCGGGTCATCTGCTCGGTGGCGTTAATATCGGTACCGTAGGGCAGCCACAGGTCGACAAAGAAAATGGGCGTATTCGATGATGGAAAGAAATTCTGCCGCACGAAGGTGAAGCCCCAGATCGCCGCGGCCAGCAGGGCGCCCATCAGTACCAGGGTCAGGGTCTTTTGCTGCAGCAGTATTCGCAGCGTCTGCTGATAGCCACGGTAAAAGCGGCCGCGGTAGGGATCGGCTTTCTCCTCCCGCGCGGCGGCCGGCGGGGCGTGTTTAAACAACCACCACTTAATGAGCACCGGAGTGATGGTCAGGGCGGAGAACCAGCTGAGCATCAGGGAGATCAGCAGCACCTGGAACAGGGATTTGCAATACTCTCCGGTGGAGTCCTGCGAGAGGCCAATCGGCGCGAAGGCGAGGATGGCGATGACCGTGGCGCCGAGCAGCGGCAGGGCGGAGCGGCGGATCACATAGTTAATGGCGCCCAGCAGCGGCGATCCTTGCTGGCGGGCGATCAGCACCCCTTCGACAATGACAATGGCATTATCCACCAGCATACTCAGGGCGATGATCAGCGCCCCGAGGGAGATCCGCTGTAACTCGATCCCCCAGACAAACATGATAAGCAGGGTGCCGAGGACGTTGAGCGCCAGCGACAGGGCGATAATGATCCCGCTGCGTACTCCCATGAACACCAGCAGCACGCCGACCACGATCGCCAGGGCCATCAGGAAGTTGGTAATAAAGCCATTGACCGAGTGGGCGACCTCAGCCGCCTGATCGTAAAAAATGGCGATGTCGATACCTGCCGGTTTGTCGGCGGCCATCTGCTGGAGGCGGGCTTCAAGGGCGTGCCCGACGTCAATAACGTTGACGCCAGGAATAAAAGAGACCCCCATGGTCACCGCCTGGCGGCCGTTGGCATGATAAATACTGGACGGCGAGTCAGTCAGCCCGCGCGACAGCGTGGCAATATCCCGCAGTCGAGTGGTGGCGCTGGCGCCGTGAGGGCTGACCAGCAGATCCCCCAGTTCATCGATGCTCTGAAACTCCCCGGTGGGGTGTAGGCGGATCGATTCGCTGCCAACGCGGATCTCTCCGGCGCTGGACACCACGTTGAGCCGGGTCAGGATAGCGGCGAGCTGGTTGAGCGTGATCCCGCGCGCCGCCATTTTCGCCAGCGAGATATCAACATTGATCTGTTGCGGAATGACGCCGCCGATAGCGACTTTACCGACCCCAGGAACCAGCACCAGCTCCCGACGCAGCTGTTCGGCATAGCGCACCAGCTCGGGGTTGGTAAAACTGTCGCCCGAGATAGCGAAGAAAAAGCCAAACACATCGCCAAAGTCATCGTTGACGAAGGGGGTCACTACGCCAGGGGGGAAAAGTCGGCTGGCGTCACCGACGCGGCGACGTAGCTCATCCCAGATTTGCGGCAGCTCGCTGGAATGGTACTGCGAAGCGATATTCACCGTAATTTGCGATAAGCCATTTGAGGAGATGGAGCTGACGTTATCCAGTGAGGGAAGCTGCTGAATCGCGTTTTCCAGCGGCAGGGTCACCTCCTCCTCCACCTGTTGAGCGGACGCGCCCGGGTAGTGGGTCACGATCACCGCCGTTTTGATGGTGAAGGCAGGATCTTCCAGACGGCCGATATTGAGCAGGGCGAACAGACCACCCACCCCCAGCAGCAGAATGGCTAACCAGACGCGGGTCGGGTTATTAATAAACTGACGGGAAATGTCCATTTATAATCCTCGTTCACGCGTCCAGATCCGCACCGGCTGCCCGGCGTGCAGCTCGCTCACGCCCGCCGCGACCACCTCTTCACCCGCGCGGAGACCGTCGGTGATGGCCACTCCCTGCGAGGTCACCTCGCCGACCGTGACCTTGCGCTCCTCAAGAAACCGATGCGCGTTGTCGCCTTTCACCACCCAGACGACCGGTTCATTCTTCGGCCGGTTATCCGGGTTAAACACCGCCTCTACCGGCACCATGAGCGTTTCCCTTCCGGCGCTGGCCGGTAAATTGCCGAGATTGACCGTCACGGTGCCGCTGACCCCGCCGACGGTGGGAAAATCATCCGGCCGCGGCATGGTTAAAATGATCTGCCAGGTAAGGGTGCTGTTGTCGCTGCTGCCGGTATGCTCTTTGTATTCCGCCGTAAATTCGCGGCCCGGCAGGGTATTGATCCTGACGACGGGGCGGTAGGCGGTATTGCGGATATCCAGGGAGGTGAACAGATTTTCGGGAATGCTGAAGACCACATCCAGCAGGTCGGTACGCGTCAGGGTGATCACCGGCTGGCCGGCGGCGACCACCTGATGGTTGCGGATATGCACGCCGGCGGCAATCCCGCCGAAGGGCGCGGTGAGGCTCATTTGCGCCAGCTCTTCACGGGCGATTTTTAAGGCCGCGTTGGCGGCATCGCGATTGGCGCGCTGCACGTCCATCTCCGCCTGGGAAATCGCCTGACGTCCCGCCAGGGTCTGGAAGCGATCAAACTGACGCTGGGCGAGGGTGGCCGCCGTTTGTCGCTCATTGACCCGCTGTTGGGCCTCGCGGGCATTCAGGCGCGCCAGCGTTTGCCCCTGGGCGATGGTCGCCCCCTGGCGAATATCCAGCGATTCCACCTGGCCCCCCCGCTTAAACGACAGCTCGGTGGAGTCGCCAGACTCGATACGTGCCGGAAACGTTCGCTGCTGGGTATTGCCCACGGCGGTCACCTGCGCCACCTTGACCATGCGCGGGGCGGACTCGACGGACGGCGATTTCTGATCGCAAGCGGTTGTAAATAAAATAACAACCGGGATGAGAGAAAAATAACGGTTCACAGTATTCCCCTCAGATTCAGGATTTATTTTACATTTTTATTACGCGGCGCACGCTTATTCGGCGAGGGCGGCGACAACCAGATAGGTGAATAGTCCCACCAGCGTGCAGGCGACAATGGCCAGCGCGACAAATAATCCCAGACGTAACAGGCTATAACCAAACATGATTTTCTCCCTTTACTCCCACCCGAACCGCGAATGTCATTTAATTCGGCCCCCACGGTGACCATCGGACATTCGGAGCGGCACTCCTGCTTGTAATCAGCATAGTCGGAGAAAAGGTGAAGTGTTAAAAAAGAGCATACCGCGAGCGGCAGCGGCACTGTTGGGGAAAACGCAGGAGATCTGCAGGGAATATATGGTTTTTATAATATTTTTCAGTCTATTAATCCGTCATTTTCTAATGTTAATTTTCCTGTGCTACGTTTAATAACATCTATTCCGCTCGCCGCTTCTGTTGTTGAGATTTCGTTCCTCCCCAAGTATGGGGTTATTCATCACTACGCATTGTATTGGTAATAAAAGGATTATCTCATGTATAAAAATATCGTTGTTCCCGTTGACGTGTTTGATGCAGGCCTGGCCGACAAAGCCCTTTCTCATGCGAAATTCCTCGCCCAGCATTCTTCCGGGCAAATTCATCTTGTCCATGTCATTCCGGCATTCTCTCCGGTGTTAACGCGCGGATTTATCTCTGATGCCCGAAAGATGGAAGACCATTTGATTAATACCGCTAAGGAAAAACTGACTGAGCTGGTCAAAAAAAATGGCCTTGCGGAAGACGCCAGCCATCTTTATGTGCGCAGTGGCAATGTTCGCGATCAAGTGATTGCTCTGGCCGATGAGCTACAAGCGGACGTGGTGATTGTCGGTTCGCGCAATCCGGGGATTCAGACTCACCTGCTGGGCTCGGAAGCGGCCAATATCGTGCGCTATGCCCATGTACCGGTTTTCGTTGTGCGCTGATGACGGCGGGATGTCGTCCTGACTTCCGCTTCAGAAATCGAGGGAGAGAGTATGAATACAGATAAACCGGGGGCGCCCTATTATCAGCGCTCCGTCGAGGAGACGCTCGCCAGCGTACAGAGTTCGCCGGACGGGATTAGCGGAACAGAGGCGGCCACGCGCCTGCAGCAGTATGGCGAAAACGCCCTGCCGCAGAAGCCGGGTAAACCCGCCTGGCTGCGTTTTATTGTGCATTTTAACGATGTGCTGATCTACGTCCTGCTGGCGGCGGCGCTGCTGAAGGCGGTAATGGGCCACTGGATCGACATGTCAGTGATCCTCGCGGTGGCGGTGGTCAATGCGCTGATCGGCTTCATTCAGGAGAGTAATGCGGAAAAATCCCTGCAGAGTATCCGCAATATGCTGTCCAGCGAGGCGGTGGTGATCCGACAGGGCAACCATGAAACCATCCCCACCACCTCGCTGGTACCCGGCGATATCGTGGTGATCCGCGCCGGCGACCGTATCCCCGCCGATTTACGGGTGATTGAGGCGCACAACCTGCGGGTGGAAGAGGCGATCCTCACCGGCGAGTCGACGGTGGTGGAAAAAACCACCGAGCCGCTAAGCGGCGATTTACCGCTCGGCGATCGAAGCAACCTGTTGTTTTCCGGGACCACCGTCAGCTCAGGGGCGGGGAAAGGGATCGTGGTGGCCACCGGCGGCGATACCGAGCTGGGCCACATCAACCAAATGATGGCGGGCATTGAGAAGCACCGCACGCCGCTGCTGGTGCAGATGGACAAGCTGGGCAAAGCCATCTTCATCCTGATTCTGGTGATGATGGCGGCGCTGTTCGTCTTTAGCCTGCTGTTCCGTGATATGCCGGTCTCCGAACTGATGCTGTCGTTGATTAGCCTCGCGGTGGCCTCGGTCCCGGAAGGGTTGCCGGCGATTATCTCGATTATTCTGTCGCTCGGCGTGCAGGCGATGGCCCGCCAGAAAGCGATTATTCGCAAGCTGCCGACGGTAGAAACCCTCGGCGCGATGACCGTTATCTGTTCGGATAAAACCGGGACCCTGACCATGAACGAAATGACGGTGAAGGCGGTGATCACCGCGGACAGCGTCTATCGGGTAGAAGGGGACAGCTATGAGCCGGTCGGTAAAATCCATGCTATCGACGACCCGACGCCGGTTGCGGTGGCGCCTGGATCGCTTCTTGAGCGCTATCTGCGCACCATCGATCTGTGTAACGACAGCCAGCTTATCAAAGAGGAAAGCGGGCTGTGGAAAATCACCGGCGGCCCCACCGAGGGGGCATTGAAGGTGCTGGCGGCGAAGATAACCCTGCCGCCGCAGCCCAGCGAGTTGCGCAGTAAAATTCCTTTTGATTCGCAATATAAATACATGTCGACGCTTTACCGGCTGGGCGAAGAGGAGGTGGTGCTGGTCACCGGCGCGCCGGATGTTCTGTTCCGCCTGTGCCAGTATCAGCAGAGCGACAGCGGGTTGCAGCCGCTGGATCTCCCGTACTGGGAAAGCAAAATTGAAGAGTACGCCCGGGAGGGGCTGCGAATGGTGGCCGCGGCCTGGAAGCCGGCTGCCGCAGGGCAGACCGAGCTGACCCATCAGGATCTGCAGCAGGGGGTCATTTTATTAGGGGTTGCCGGGATGATGGATCCGCCGCGTCCGGAAGCGATCACGGCGATTGCCGACTGCCTGCAGGCCGGGATCCGCGTCAAGATGATCACCGGCGACCACCCGCAAACGGCGATGAGCATCGGCAAAATGCTGGGGATTGGCAATGCGGGGAACGCCATTACCGGGCGCGAGCTGGAGGTGATGGACGACGCGCAGCTGAGCGTGGCCGCGCAGCAGTTCGATATCTTCGCCCGCACCAGCCCGGAAGATAAGTTCCGTCTGGTGCAGGCTCTGCAGAGCAAGAAAGAGATTGTCGGCATGACCGGAGACGGGGTGAACGATGCCCCGGCGCTGAAGCAGGCTGACGTCGGCGTGGCGATGGGGATCAAGGGGACCGAGGTGACCAAGGAAGCCGCCGATATGGTGCTGACCGATGACAACTTCGCCACCATCGCCAGCGCGGTCCGCGAGGGGCGCCGGGTGTATGACAACCTGAAAAAAACTATTCTTTTTGTCATGCCGACCAACCTTGCGCAGGGGTTACTGATCGTGATCGCGCTGCTGGCGGGCAACGTACTGCCGCTGACGCCGGTGCTGATCCTGTGGATGAACATGGCCACCTCCGCCACGCTGTCGTTTGGTCTGGCGTTTGAAGCCGGTGAGAAAAATATTATGCGGCGGCCGCCGCGCGACCCGAAACTGCACGTGATGGACGGCTTTGCCATCTGGCGCGTGGCGTTTGTGGGGTCGATGATTGCGGTCAGCGCTTTTATTCTCGAAGCCTGGCTGCAGCCGCGCGGCTATTCGCCGGAGTTTATCCGTACCGTGCTGTTGCAGACTCTGGTCACCGCCCAGTGGTTCTATATGCTGAACTGCCGCGTGTCGGATGGTTTCTCGTTGACCAAAGGTCTGCTGGCTAACAAAGGGATCTGGATCGTCAGCGGCGTGCTGCTGGTGCTGCAGTTGCTGATTATCTATGCGCCGTTTATGCAGATGCTGTTCGGCACCACCGGGCTGCCGTTCCGCTACTGGGTGATCACCTTTATCATCGGCTTCGCCATGTTCCTGATTGTGGAGCTGGAAAAACCGCTGACCCGCAAATGGCGAACCGCCTGACGGCGTGAAGCGTTGAACGAAAAAGGAAAGAGGGGGCATCGCCCCCTCTTTTTATTGTGCTGTGCCGGTATCGCGGTTTATTGTTTCGGCTCGGCGACCACGCTGCTTCCCACGCCGCGGTTGTTATATTCCCACATACGGTTGAAGCCGTTGTCGTTGAGGTTGCGCTGCAGATTGCCTTTGTCATCCGCGCTGCCGGTATTGCCGCTGAACGGACGGCCGGAGCCTACCGCCGCCGCCCACGGCTGGGCGATGTTAAAGCCTTCATTGATGGCGCTGTCGCGGATCACGACCTGGCCGTTGCTGTTGCCGTCAACGTCCAGCGCGCGGCCGAGCTGCGCGACGTTATCCCCGGAGGCGGTGAAGCGGCTGTTGGTCGCCAGGAAGCCGTAGGTCACGCTCTTCAGGGTGGCCGGCGCGAAGACGTAGGCTTCTTTCTGAGTACGCGAGTTCACCACGCGGAAGTCGGTGTTATCAAACACCACGGCGCCGCGGCCAGAAACGATATCCACGTCGCCTTCAATATAGCTGTTCGTCACCAGGGTGCGGGTCTGACGGTTGTCCTGCAGACGGTTCTGCACGCCGCTGTTGGTCACGAAGAAGGTGTTCTGGCGGCCAAGAATGTTCACTTTATCGATCTGCACCTGGTCACCATCGCTGCGCAGAGCAACGGCCTGGTGGGTGCCGGCATCGACGCTGTCGCCCAGGTTGTTGGCGATGGTCAGGTTCTGCAGCTGCAGGCCGTTATTCTGCGACCAGAAGACCGCGGAGCACATCACGCCGACGGTGGCGGTGGATTTGCTCTGGCAGCTGTCGAACATATACCACGCTGGTTTGCCCGGCATGTATTTGCCACCCGGATTGACCAGACGACGCCAGGTGTTGCGATCCATTTCGGAATCAATGGCTTCGCTGATTTTCACGTCGATCGGTTTATCGCCGGTACCATACAGGGTCAGGGCGCCCGGCGCCGCCGGAACGTAGACGGTGCCCGGGTATTCGCCCGGCATGATGGCGATAAACAGACGACGGTTAGAGTGGCGGGCAATCGCCGCATCCACCGCCGCCTGGACGGTGGTATGCGTCACGCCCTGGGTTCCCGCCGGGCCGACGATAAAGTCAGGCTGCGCCGGCAGGCTGATGGCGGACGGCGTCCAGACCGCGGCATTGGGGGTCAGCGACTGGAAATAGGCCGCCTGGGTAAAGTTTTTCGCTTCATCGGCGTTCAGAATGGGACGCGCGGTGGTGCCCGGTGCAGTCTGCGTTGAGGGCTGTTGATCGGCAGGCGTCGAGCTACAGGCGGACAGCGTCACGCCGAAGGCCAGCGCCAGCGCCAGACGGGAAACGGAATATGTGTTCATGTTGCTCCGGGCAAAATTAAGCGTAGTGAAATACCCCGGCTGAGACGCCAGGGTATAAGTCCTTTAAAACCTGCTGTTTTATACTAACTTGAACGAAACGGGAAGACGTGGGCTGAAAAACTTACCTTCTTTACGCAATACGCCGCGTCGCCGGACGGTCTCCAGTCACAAATAAATAACATTTACTCGCGCTTTTGTTGACATTCCCGGCGTTATGAAAATAAATGTCTATACAACCCATGACAAGTTGAACGCTATGACTGAAGCCACCTCCGAACGCGTTATCTGGCGAAACGCCCGTCTCGCCACCCTGAACCCTGATGCTTCCCAACCGTACGGTCTGCTGGAGCGCCACGCGCTACTGGTTCGCGACGGTCGCATTGCGGCGATCGTCCCCGAAGATGACCTCCCCAGCGGGCGCAGGATCGATCTCGAAGGCCGGCTGGTCACGCCGGGATTAATCGACTGCCATACCCACCTGATCTTCGGCGGCAGCCGGGCGCAGGAGTGGGAGCAGCGGCTGAACGGCGTCTCCTATCAGACCATCAGCGCCAGCGGCGGGGGGATTAATGCCACCGTGCGCGCCACCCGCGACAGCAGCGAAGCTGAATTACTGGCGCTGGCGCAGCCGCGTCTGGCCCGCCTGCTGCGTGAAGGGGTGACCACCCTGGAGATCAAATCCGGCTACGGTCTCGATCTGCAAAACGAACGCAAAATGCTGCGGGTCGCCCGCCAGCTGGCGCGCGATAACGCGGTGGAACTCTCGGCGACGCTGCTCTCCGCCCACGCCACGCCGCCGGAATATCAAGGCGACGCCGACGGCTATATTACGCTGGTCTGCGACACTATCCTGCCGACGCTGTGGCGGGAGGGACTGTTTGAAAGCGTTGACGTCTTCTGCGAAAACGTCGGCTTCAGCCCGCAGCAAACCGAGCGGGTGTTTCAGGCGGCGCAGGCGTTGGGCATTCCGGTTAAAGGTCACGTTGAGCAGCTCTCCTCGCTGGGCGGCGCCCAGCTGGTGAGCCGTTATCACGGACTGTCCGCCGACCATATTGAATATCTGACGGAAGAGGGAGTGGCGGCGATGCGCGAAAGCGGCACCGTGGCGGCCCTGCTGCCCGGCGCGTTTTACTTCCTCAATGAAACCCGCAAACCGCCGGTGGAACTGCTGCGCAAGTACCAGGTGCCGATGGCGGTGGCGACCGATTTCAACCCCGGCACCAGCCCCTTCGCCAGCCTGCATCTGGCGATGAATATGGCCTGCGTCAAGTTTGGTTTAACGCCGGAGGAGGCGTGGGCCGGCGTGACGCGCCATGCCGCGCGGGCGCTGGGGCGGCAGAACAGCCACGGTCAGCTGGCGGCGGGCTTTGTGGCGAACTTTGCCATCTGGGATGCCGAGCATCCGGTCGAGATGGTGTATGAGCCGGGGCGCAGTCCGCTCTGGGGACGCGTGGTACAAGGAGAATGGCAATGATGCTGTGGCAAGCTACGCCCGCCAACCTTTGGCAGGGGCGCGATGATAGTGCGGAAGCGCCGAATGCGCTGCGCCTGTTTCAGACCATCCCCCGCGCGGAACGCTTCGCGCCGCAGGCGCTGCCCGGCGATATCGCGCTGCTTGGCTTCGCCTGTGACGAAGGCGTCCGGCGCAACAAAGGGCGTACCGGAGCGGCTGACGGCTCGGCGACCCTACGCCGGGCGCTGGCCAATATGGCCAGCCATCAGGGCCACGACCGCTGCGTGGATATGGGCACGATTAGCGTCGATGGCGACCAGCTGGAAGCCGCGCATCAGGCGCTGCGCGAGGCGGTGACCGCCTGCCAGCGCGCCGGGAAACGCACGCTGGTTCTGGGCGGCGGCCACGAGACCGCCTTCGGTCATGGCGCGGGGGTACTGGATGCCTTCCCGGGCGAAAAAGTGGGCATTATTAATCTCGATGCGCATCTTGATCTGCGCATTGCCGAGCGCGCCAGCTCCGGGACGCCGTTCCGCCAGCTGGCGCTGGAGTGTGACGCGCAGCAACGCGCTTTTCACTATACCTGCATCGGCGTCAGTCGGGCGGCCAACACCCAGGCGCTCTGGGAGGAAGCGGCGCGGCGCGAGGTGGCTATCGTGGAGGATCTCCAGGTGCTGGAGGCCTTCGAAACCCGGGTGCTGGCGGAGCTTGAGCGCAACATCGCGCAGTACGATCGTCTGTATCTGACCATCGATCTCGACGTGCTCCCGGCGCGGGAAATGCCGGCGGTGTCGGCCCCGGCGGCGCTGGGCGTGCCGCTGGCGACCCTGCTGCGCATCGTTGAGCCGCTGTGCCGCAGCGGTAAGCTGCAGGCGGTGGATCTGGTGGAGTTCAACCCGCAGTTTGACATTGACGGTCAGGGCGCCCGCGCGGCCGCCCGTCTGGCATGGCAAATCGTCCATTGGTGGCAGTAGCCATTCCGGTATATTCTGGGTGTTTCGCCGCCCATTTTGCAAAAGGAAAGCCAGGCTATGTTTTCACAGCAACCCCGTTCCGCGCCCGCGCCTTTTTATGAGAAGGTGAAGCAGGCTATCGGTGAAAAAATTCACAGCGGCGTCTGGCGACCGCATGACCGTATCCCTTCCGAAGCGGAGCTGGTGGCCCAGTTCGGCTTCAGCCGGATGACCATCAACCGCGCGCTGCGCGAGCTAACGGATGAAGGCCTGCTGGTCAGGTTGCAAGGGGTGGGGACCTTTGTCGCCGAGCCGAAAGGGCAGTCGGCGCTGTTTGAGGTGCGCAGCATTGCCGAAGAAATTATTGCCCGCCACCATCAGCACCGCTGCGAGGTGCTGCTGCTGGAGGAGACCCGGGCGGATCATATTCAGGCGGCGGCGCTCAGCGTAGCGGAAGGCACCCGCATCTTTCACTCGCTGATGGTGCATTACGAAAACGAGGTGCCGGTGCAAATCGAAGATCGCTGCGTCAATGCCGCGGTGGTGCCGGACTATCTTCAGCAGGATTATACCGCCACCACGCCCCATGATTATCTGTCGCTGATCGCCCCGTTAACCGAAGGTGAACATATTGTTGAAGCGGTGCAGGCCACGGCGGAAGAGTGCGCGCTGCTGCATATTCACGCCCACGATCCCTGCCTGCTGATCCGCCGCCGCACCTGGTCGACAACCCACATCGTCTCCCACGCGCGCTTGCTGTTTCCCGGTAGCCGCTATCGTCTGCAGGGCCGCTTTGGCTCCTGATCCACGCTGGCGTCAGCAAAACGTGATTGCTGACGCAATATAACAAAATTGTATCATTTCTGTTAAATCCTGGCTTGCGCATGCTTGTATAGACAAGTATATGTATCTACGTAAACAACGTTCATTGTCAGGAGAACCCCGATGTCGCAAAGCAAATATCGCCAGCTGGACGTCCGTGCGCCAAGAGGCACGACGCTGACCGCCAAGAGCTGGTTGACCGAAGCCCCGCTGCGTATGTTAATGAATAACCTCGATCCCGATGTCGCCGAAAACCCGCACGAGCTGGTGGTCTATGGCGGTATTGGTCGCGCAGCGCGCAACTGGGAATGCTATGACGCTATCGTGAAGGCGCTGAAGAACCTGGAAAACGACGAGACCCTGCTGGTCCAGTCCGGCAAGCCAGTGGGCGTTTTCAAAACCCATGAACACTCGCCGCGCGTGCTGATCGCTAACTCCAACCTGGTTCCGCACTGGGCGACCTGGGAACACTTTAACGAGCTGGATGCCAAAGGGCTGGCGATGTACGGCCAGATGACCGCCGGCAGCTGGATCTACATTGGCAGCCAGGGCATCGTCCAGGGCACCTACGAAACCTTCGTCGAAGCCGGTCGCCAGCACTATCAGGGCAGCCTGAAAGGCCGCTGGGTGCTAACCGCCGGGCTGGGCGGCATGGGCGGCGCGCAGCCGCTGGCCGCGACGCTGGCCGGCGCCTGCTCGCTGAATATTGAATGCCAGCAGAGCCGCATCGATTTCCGTCTGCGCACCCGCTACGTGGACGAACAGGCCACTTCTCTGGATGACGCCCTGGCGCGTATCAAGAAATACACCGCCGAAGGCCGGGCTATCTCCATCGCGCTGTGCGGCAACGCCGCGGAGATTGTGCCGGAGCTGGTGAAACGCGGCGTGCGCCCGGATATGGTCACCGACCAGACCAGCGCCCACGACCCGCTGCACGGCTATCTGCCGAAAGGCTGGAGCTGGGAAGCGTATCAGCAGAAAGCTGAATCCGATCCGCAGGGCACCATTCTGGCGGCGAAACGCTCGATGGCCGACCACGTGCAGGCGATGCTGGCCTTCCATGAGATGGGGGTGCCGACTTTCGACTACGGTAACAACATTCGCCAGATGGCTCAGGAAGTGGGCGTCAGCAACGCCTTCGATTTCCCGGGCTTCGTGCCGGCCTATATCCGCCCGCTGTTCTGCCGCGGTATCGGTCCGTTCCGCTGGGTTGCGCTCTCCGGCGATCCGCAGGATATCTACAAGACTGACGCGAAAGTGAAAGAGATCATCAAGGATGATAAGCATCTGCACCATTGGCTGGATATGGCGCGCGAGCGCATCAGCTTCCAGGGACTGCCGGCGCGTATTTGCTGGGTCGGTCTGGAATGGCGGCAGAAGCTGGGCCTGGCGTTTAACGAAATGGTGCGCAGCGGCGAAGTCTCCGCGCCGATCGTGATTGGCCGCGATCATCTTGACTCCGGCTCCGTCGCCAGCCCGAACCGCGAAACCGAAGCGATGCGCGACGGCTCTGACGCGGTCTCTGACTGGCCGCTGCTGAATGCGCTGCTCAACACCGCCAGCGGCGCGACCTGGGTGTCGCTGCACCACGGCGGCGGGGTAGGCATGGGCTTCTCGCAACACTCCGGGATGGTTATCGTCTGCGATGGCACCGATGAAGCGGCAGCGCGTATCGCCCGTGTCCTGCACAATGACCCGGCCACCGGCGTGATGCGTCATGCCGACGCGGGGTACGAGATTGCCATTGAATGCGCGGCAGAACAGGGTCTGAATCTTCCGATGGTGGCGGCAACGCAGGGGAACGCGAAATGAAATCTTTAACTCTGATCCCGGGTCAACTCAGCCTGTCGCAGCTCCGCGACATCTACAGCCACCCGGTGAATATTGCCCTCGACAGCGGCGCGTTTGCCGCCATTGACGAGAGCGTGGCCTGCGTCAACGCTATCCTTGCCGAAGGGCGGACCGCCTACGGCATCAACACCGGTTTTGGCCTGCTGGCGCAGACCCGTATCTCGACGGAAGATCTGGAGAACCTGCAGCGTTCGCTGGTGCTGTCCCATGCGGCGGGCGTAGGCGAGCCGCTGGACGATGACCTGGCGCGCCTGATTATGGTGCTGAAGATTAACAGTCTGTCCCGCGGATTCTCCGGGATCCGCCTGAGCGTGATCCAGGCGCTGATTGGCCTGGTGAATGCCGGCGTGACGCCGTGGATCCCGGCGAAAGGCTCCGTCGGCGCCTCCGGCGACCTCGCGCCGCTGGCCCATATGTCGCTGACCCTGCTTGGCGAAGGTAAAGCGCGGGTACGCGGCGGCGACTGGCTGCCGGCCACCGAAGCGCTGCGTCAGGCGGGGCTGGAGCCGATTACCCTGGCGGCGAAAGAGGGGCTGGCGCTGCTCAACGGCACCCAGGCGTCGACCGCTTTTGCCCTGCGCGGTCTGTTCGAAGCCGAAGATTTGTTCGCCTCCGCGGTCGTCTGCGGGGCGTTAACCACCGAAGCGGCGCTGGGCTCCCGTCGTCCGTTTGATGCGCGCATCCATGAAGTGCGCGGCCAGCGCGGGCAGATTGACGCGGCGGCGCTGTATCGCCATCTGCTGACCGACGACAGCGCGATCTCGCTGTCGCATCATAACTGCAGCAAGGTGCAGGACCCGTACTCCCTGCGCTGTCAGCCGCAGGTGATGGGCGCCTGCCTGACCCAGATCCGCCAGGCGGCTGAGGTGCTGCTGGCCGAAGCCAACGCGGTGTCCGATAACCCGCTGGTCTTCGCCGCCGAGAATGACGTGATCTCCGGCGGTAACTTCCACGCCGAGCCGGTGGCGATGGCGGCGGATAATATCGCGCTGGCGATTGCCGAAATCGGCTCGCTCTCCGAGCGTCGCATCGCACTGATGATGGACAGCCATATGTCGCAGCTGCCGCCGTTCCTCGTCAAAAACGGCGGGGTGAACTCCGGGTTTATGATTGCCCAGGTCACGGCGGCGGCGCTGGCCAGTGAAAACAAAGCGCTGTCGCACCCGCACAGCGTCGACAGCCTGCCGACCTCCGCCAACCAGGAAGACCACGTCTCGATGGCGCCGGCGGCCGGTCGCCGCCTGTGGGCGATGGCCGAGAACACCCGCGGCGTACTGGCCGTCGAGTGGCTGGCGGCGGCGCAGGGGCTGGATATGCGCGAAGGGCTGACCACCAGCCCGCTGCTGGAAGAGGCGCGCCATCTGCTGCGCGAACGCGTCCCTCACTATACGCAGGATCGCTACTTTGCCCCGGATATCGATAATGCCATTGCGCTTCTGGCGGCCCGTCACCTGACGCGTCTGCTGCCTGCCGTACTGCCAGGCCTGCACTAATCACCGTTGTTCTCTGTACCCGCGTCGGGGGAAATCATTCCCCCGACCGCCCTACATCGCATATTTGTCGTCAAATAAAAAAACCAGGACACCTGTATATGCAACAACAACACAAGCCACATCTGCTGCGCGGGCTCAATGCCCGACACATTCGATTTATTGCGCTCGGCTCCGCGATCGGCACCGGGCTGTTCTATGGCTCGGCTTCCGCCATCAAGGCGGCGGGCCCGGCGGTGCTGCTGGCCTATTTGATTGGCGGCGCGGCGGTGTTTATCGTCATGCGCGCGCTGGGCGAGATGGCGGTGCGCAACCCGGTTTCCGGCTCCTTCGGCAGCTATGCCCGCCAGTATCTCGGCCCGCTGGCCGGGTTTATTACCGGCTGGACCTACACTTTTGAAATGGTAATCGTCGCCCTGGCCGACGTGACCGCCTTCGGCATCTATATGGGATTGTGGTATCCCGATGTCCCGCGCTGGATCTGGATCCTCAGCATCATCTTCTTTATCGGCGCCATGAACCTGTGCAACGTGCGGGTGTTCGGCGAGATGGAGTTCTGGCTGTCGCTGGTGAAGGTGGTGGCGATTATCGCCATGATGCTGGCGGGGGCGGGGATCATCTTCTTTGGCTTCGGCCATAGCTTCCCGGCCACCGGGCTGGAAAATCTCTGGAGCCACGGCGGCTTTGCCCCTAACGGCTGGCAGGGCGTTATCGCTTCGCTTGGCATCGTGATGTTCGCCTTCGGCGGGGTGGAGATTATCGGCGTCACCGCCGCGGAAGCGAAGGATCCGAAGAAGGTCATCCCGCAGGCCATCAATACCATTCCGCTGCGCATTATCCTGTTTTACGTCTGCACCCTGGCGGTGCTGATGGCGATTTTCCCGTGGAACAGCTTTGGCGAGCAGGGGAGTCCGTTTGTGCTGATTTTCGACGGTCTGGGGATCCCGGCGGCGGCGACAATCCTTAACATCATCGTGATCAGCGCCAGCATCTCGGCGATTAACAGCGATATCTTCGGCGCCGGACGCATGATGTACGGCATGTCGAAGGAGGGGCTGGCGCCGAAAAGCTTCCAGCGCATCGCCAGCAACGGCGTACCCTGGATGACGGTGGTGGTCATGGGCGGCGCGCTGCTGGCGGCGGTGGTGCTGAACTATCTGATCCCCGAGCAGGTATTTGTGCTGATTGCTTCGCTGGCGGCATTCGCCACGGTGTGGGTATGGCTGATGATCCTGCTGTCCCATTTCGCCATGCGCCGTAGTTTGTCTGCCGAAGAGCGCAGCCAGATTGCCTTCCCCGTTCCGTTCTGGCCGGTGGCACCGCTGTTAACGCTGCTGTTTATGGGGCTGGTCATCGCTGTGCTGGGGATGTTTGCCGAGACGCGGATGGCGCTGATCGCCGGCCTGGTCTGGCTCGGGCTGCTGACGGTGGTGTGGTACGCGCGGGTGCGTAAAACCGCGCTGCAGGTTGTCACTGAGCAGTAAATCAGATCTCCCCGGCGGCGCTGCGCTTGCCGGGGCTACGAGGTGTAGGCCTGGGAGAGGACCCCGTAGCCGCCACCCGGCACAAAATCGGCTCTGTGCCTGCTGTCATCGCCCGGCGGCGCGGCGCTTACCGGGCCTACGAGGTATGAGCCAGTGAGAGGACCCCGTAGGCCGGGTAAGGCGCAGCCGCCACCCGGCAAAATAACGGCACAACCGAAAATGTCTTGTTCGCACTGCGCCTGGCAGGGCTACAACTTCTATGTCAATTCCGGGCAGATTGCGCTCCCGGTTAATTTTCTGCGTTATGTCTCTT
>NZ_JBEAJA010000070.1:0-105581 GCF_040064755.1 Klebsiella sp. GB_Kp056
CGAAATGCTGGGTTAAATGGGTGGGCGCCTTTCACGCTGCAAATGCGTTGTCTGCATCCCTCAACCCCGGTTATTTACTGATGTAAGCCAGGTAGCCCGGCTAAGCGAAGCGCCGCCGGGTTCTTCCTTGGCCATGCTCCGCTTATTGGGGCTACGGCTTAATGCTTTTCCCAACCGGTCTGCTGGGCGCTAAAGCCGAGCGCCTGCATAAAGGCCGCCATCACGCCGCGGTCTTCCACCCCGCGGTCGGCGACGCGCCAGCTATTGATCGCCGGGTTATCACGCAATGTCTCTTCCACTAAATATTGCCCGACGCCGCGGCGGCGGGTCACTTCACGCACGCACAGATCGCTGAGCTCACCTTCGACGCCGCGCAGGGTAACGCGCACAGCGCCCAACAGGCGCTCGTTAAAGCGGGCGGCATAGAGACGATGGTTTTCATCCAGGGTCAGCGTCGACAGATCCTGCGACGGCCAGATTTTCCCCAGATCAATGCGATCCTGATCGCTGAAGTGCTGTAAACGGATAATAGTCAGTTTCATGGGCGGCAAGTCCAGTGCAAAACAGAGGCGCCAGTGTACCCAAAATTGCTGTCTGGCGGAGCGCTGTTTTTTGCGCATACATCAGGGGATTCGTTTTCCTGGCGTTGTTGGGGTAGCGCAATCCGTCATGGATCGAAAAATAAGCAGGATTTTAACCTAATGTGCAGCGTTTTATTCCGCCTTATGTATCGTTATTTTATGCTGCCGCATGGACTTTTTTTTGTTTATCTTCAGCAAAATACAGAATATTATCTTTGCTTAATCGACTGAAAAATAGAGATTTTAATCTGTTTTTTAGTGAAAAGCTGCGCTAAACCATTAAACTCAATGGTAAAAATGGCGTTGTTTAATAAAAGCACAGAATGCTTTTTAACCATAAAAATACAAAACATTTACACCACATCACGAACGGGGTTCTGCAGCATGAAAAGGAACGCGAAAACCATCGTCGCGGGCATTGTCGCATTAGCGATGTCGCACGTGGCGATGGCCAAGGATATTAAGGTCGCCGTGGTCGGCGCGATGTCGGGTCCGGTGGCCCAGTGGGGCGACATGGAGTTCAACGGCGCGCGTCAGGCGATTAAAGACATCAACGCCAGCGGCGGTATTAAGGGCGACAAGCTGGTGGCCGTCGAATATGACG
Organism: Klebsiella sp. GB_Kp056; assembly: GCF_040064755.1. Classification (NCBI taxonomy): domain Bacteria; kingdom Pseudomonadati; phylum Pseudomonadota; class Gammaproteobacteria; order Enterobacterales; family Enterobacteriaceae; genus Klebsiella; species Klebsiella sp. GB_Kp056. The sequence goes on from NZ_JBEAJA010000070.1 coordinate 1,186, forward strand.
ACGCCTGCGATCCGAAGCAAGCGGTCGCGGTGGCCAACAAAATCGTCAACGACGGTATTCAGTACGTTATCGGCCACCTGTGCTCCTCTTCCACCCAGCCGGCTTCCGATATCTATGAGGATGAAGGCATCCTGATGATCTCCCCGGGAGCGACCAACCCGGAGCTGACCCAGCGCGGCTATCAGTACATCATGCGTACCGCCGGCCTCGACTCCTCGCAGGGGCCGACCGCGGCGAAATATATCGTCGAGAACGTCAAACCGCAGCGTATCGCCATCATTCATGACAAGCAGCAGTACGGCGAAGGGCTGGCGCGTTCGGTGCAGGACAACCTGAAAAAAGCCGGGGCCAACATCGTCTTCTTTGACGGCATCACCGCGGGCGAGAAAGATTTCTCCGCGCTGCTGGCGCGCCTGAAGAAAGAGAACATCGACTTCGTCTACTACGGCGGTTACTACCCGGAAATGGGCCAGATGCTGCGCCAGGCGCGCTCCGTGGGGCTGAAAACCGTGTTTATGGGGCCGGAAGGGGTCGGCAACGCCTCGCTGTCCAATATCGCGGGCGCCGCGGCGGAAGGGATGCTGGTGACGATGCCAAAACGCTACGATCAGGACCCTGCCAACAGCGCCATCGTCAACGCGCTGAAAGCGGAGAAGAAAGATCCGAGCGGGCCGTATGTCTGGATCACTTACGCCGCGGTTCAGTCGCTGGCGCAGGCGATGGACAGAACCGGCAGCCAGCAGCCGCTGGATTTAATCAAAGATTTGAAAGCGCACGGGGCGAAAACCGTGATTGGGCCGCTGACCTGGGATGAAAAAGGCGATCTGAAGGGATTTGAGTTTGGTGTCTTCCAGTGGCACGCCGACGGCTCTTCGAGCGCGGCGAAATAAGCGCTGAAGATGAGTTATCCCTCCGCCCGCGATCCGCGGGCGGTTTGAAAAAGGTTACCTTATGTCCGAGCAGTTTCTCTATTTTCTGCAGCAGATGTTTAACGGCGTCACGCTGGGCAGTACCTACGCGCTGATCGCCATCGGCTATACGATGGTGTACGGCATTATCGGCATGATCAACTTCGCCCATGGCGAGGTCTACATGATTGGCAGCTATGTCTCCTTCATGATCATCGCCGCGCTGATGATGATGGGTATCGACACCAGCTGGCTGCTGGTCGCCGCCGGCTTCGTGGGCGCCATTGTGATTGCCAGCGCCTACGGCTGGAGCATTGAGCGCGTGGCCTATCGGCCGGTGCGTAATTCCAAGCGTCTGATTGCGCTGATCTCCGCTATCGGGATGTCTATCTTCCTGCAGAACTACGTCAGCCTGACCCAGGGCTCCCGCGACGTGGCGCTGCCGAGCCTGTTTAACGGCCAGTGGGTCGTCGGCCACAGCGACAGCTTCTCCGCGACGATCACCACCATGCAGCTGGTGATCTGGGTGGTGACCTTTATCGCCATGCTGGCCTTGACGCTGTTCATTCGCTACTCGCGGATGGGGCGCGCCTGCCGCGCCTGTGCCGAAGACCTGAAAATGGCGAGCCTGCTCGGCATTAACACCGATCGCGTCATTGCCCTGACCTTTGTCATCGGCGCAGCGATGGCGGCGGTGGCGGGCGTGCTGCTGGGTCAGTTCTACGGCGTGATTAACCCCTACATCGGCTTTATGGCCGGGATGAAGGCCTTCACCGCCGCCGTGCTCGGCGGTATCGGCAGTATCCCCGGCGCGATGATCGGCGGCCTGATCCTGGGTATTGCCGAGGCGCTCTCTTCTGCCTATCTCAGCACCGAATATAAGGACGTGGTTTCCTTTGCGCTGCTTATTCTGGTGCTGTTAGTGATGCCGACCGGCATTCTGGGCCGCCCGGAGGTGGAAAAAGTATGAAACCGATGCAAATTGCAATGGCGCTGCTCTCTGCTGCGATGTTCTTCATTCTGGCGGGCGTCTTTATGGGCGTGCAGCTGGAGCTGAACGGCACCAAACTGGTGGTGGATACCGCCGCCGATATTCGCTGGCAGTGGATCTTCATCGGCACCGCGGTGGTCTTTTTCTTCCAGCTGCTGCGGCCGCTGTTCCAGAAAGCGGTTAAGAACGTCTCCGGGCCGAAGTTTATTATGCCGGCGATTGACGGCTCGACGGTGAAGCAGAAGTTGTTCCTGATAGCCCTGCTGGTGATTGCCGTGGCCTGGCCGTTTATGGTGTCGCGCGGTACGGTGGATATCGCCACCCTGACGATGATCTATATCATTCTCGGCCTTGGGCTGAACGTGGTGGTCGGCCTTTCCGGCCTGCTGGTCCTGGGCTACGGCGGGTTCTACGCCATCGGCGCGTATACCTTCGCGCTGCTGAACCACTATTACGGTCTCGGCTTCTGGACCTGTCTGCCGCTGGCCGGCCTGGTCTCCGCGGCGGCTGGCTTCCTGCTTGGCTTCCCGGTGCTGCGTCTGCGCGGCGACTACCTGGCGATCGTGACCTTAGGCTTCGGCGAGATCGTGCGTATTCTGCTGCTCAACAATACCGAAATCACCGGCGGGCCAAACGGCATCAGCCAGATCCCGAAACCGACCTTCTTTGGCCTCGAATTCAGCCGCAGCGCCCGCGAAGGCGGCTGGGATACCTTCAGCAACTTCTTCGGCGTCAAATACGATCCCTCCGACCGGGTCATTTTCCTCTATCTGGTGGCGCTGCTGCTGGTGGTGCTGAGCCTGTTCGTTATCAACCGCCTGCTGCGGATGCCGCTGGGGCGGGCGTGGGAAGCGCTGCGTGAAGATGAGATCGCCTGTCGTTCGCTGGGCCTGAGCCCGACGCGCATCAAGCTGACCGCCTTTACCATCAGCGCCGCGTTTGCCGGCTTCGCCGGGACGCTGTTCGCCGCGCGCCAGGGCTTCGTCAGCCCGGAATCCTTTACCTTCGCCGAGTCCGCCTTTGTACTGGCGATCGTCGTGCTGGGCGGGATGGGCTCGCAGTTCGCGGTGATCCTGGCAGCTATTCTGCTGGTGGTGTCGCGTGAGCTGATGCGTGACTTTAACGAATACAGCATGTTAATGCTCGGCGGCCTGATGGTGCTGATGATGATCTGGCGTCCGCAGGGGCTTCTGCCAATGACGCGCGTGCAGTTGAAGCTGAAAAACGGTCAGGCGAAAGGAGAGCAGGCATGAGTCAGCCATTATTATCCGTCAGCGGCCTGATGATGCGTTTCGGCGGTCTGCTGGCCGTCAACAATGTGTCGCTGGAGCTCAAAGAGCGCGAGATCGTCTCGCTGATCGGCCCCAACGGCGCCGGGAAGACCACCGTCTTTAACTGCCTGACCGGTTTTTACAAGCCCACCGGCGGCACCATTCTGCTGCGCGACCAGCATCTGGAAGGGCTGCCAGGCCAGCAGATTGCCCGGATGGGCGTGGTGCGGACCTTCCAGCACGTGCGCCTGTTCCGCGAAATGACGGTCATTGAAAACCTGCTGGTGGCGCAGCATCAGCAGCTGAAAACCGGGCTCTTCTCCGGCCTGCTGAAAACGCCGGCCTTCCGTCGGGCGCAGAGCGAAGCGCTGGACCGCGCGGCCACCTGGCTTGAGCGTATCGGCCTGCTGGAGCACGCTAACCGGCAGGCCAGCAACCTGGCCTATGGCGACCAGCGCCGGCTGGAGATTGCCCGCTGCATGGTGACCCAGCCGGAAATTCTGATGCTCGATGAACCGGCGGCGGGGCTGAACCCGAAAGAGACCAAAGAGCTGGACGAGCTTATCGCCGAGCTGCGTAACCATCACAACACCACCATCCTGCTTATCGAACACGATATGAAGCTGGTGATGGGCATTTCCGATCGCATCTACGTCGTGAACCAGGGGACACCGCTGGCCAACGGGACGCCGGAAGAGATTCGTAATAACCCGGACGTGATCCGCGCATACCTTGGTGAGGCATAAGATGGAAAACGCGATGTTAACTTTTGACAACGTCAGCGCCCACTACGGCAAGATTCAGGCGCTGCACAACGTCAGCCTGCATATCAAACAGGGCGAGATCGTCACGCTTATCGGCGCCAACGGCGCGGGGAAAACCACCCTGCTCGGCACGCTGTGCGGCGATCCGCGCGCCTCCAGCGGGCGTATTGTCTTTGACGGTAAGGATATTACCGACTGGCAGACGGCGAAGATCATGCGCGAGGCGGTGGCGATCGTCCCGGAAGGGCGGCGCGTCTTTTCGCGAATGACGGTGGAAGAGAACCTGGCGATGGGCGGTTTTTTTGCCGACCGCGATCAGTTCCAGACCCGCATCAAATGGGTGTATGAGTTGTTTCCGCGTCTGCACGAGCGCCGTATCCAGCGCGCCGGCACCATGTCCGGCGGCGAACAGCAGATGCTGGCCATCGGCCGCGCCCTGATGAGCCAGCCGCGTCTGCTGCTGCTGGATGAACCGTCGCTGGGGCTGGCGCCGATCATCATTCAGCAGATCTTCGATACCATCGAGCAGTTGCGCGAGCAGGGGATGACTATCTTCCTGGTTGAGCAGAACGCCAACCAGGCGCTGAAGCTGGCCGATCGCGGCTACGTGCTGGAGAACGGCCACGTGGTGCTGGAGGATACCGGCGACGCGCTGCTGGCCAACGAGGCGGTGCGCAGCGCCTATCTCGGCGGTTAATTCATCGCAACCCGGCGTCATTCACTTCGCCGGTTTGTAGCCCGGGCGAGGCGCTTGCGCCGACCCCGGGAGCCGATCGCACAAATATATTTAAAAGAGCCTGTTGGCTCTTTTTTTGTACAGGTATGTTGTACAATAAAAGAGTACAGCTTTGGAGGTTTTTATGAGAACGATTAACTATAGCGAAGCCCGGCAAAATCTGGCCGATGTGCTGGAAAGCGCAGTGACAGGTGTACCTGTGACCATAACCCGTCGTGGGCATAAATCAGCGGTCATCATTAGTGCAGAAGAGTTTGAACGCTACCAGGCGGCCAGAATGGATGATGAGTTCGCGGCTATCATGGCGGTTCATGGTGATGAGATCAGGGAGCTTGCGGATAAATGACGCTGCAGATTATCTCAGCGGAAGAGATAATACAGTTTCACGACAGGCTGCTCCGCGTCACGCCTGGCGTTGCCGGTATGCCCGATCCGGGGCGTGCCGAAGCGATAATGTATAGGGTGCTAAACAAAATTGAATATGAAGGTGTGACAGACGTGTGGCGACTCGCTGCGATGCATCTGCTGGCGATTTCTCGCGGTCATATATTTAATGATGGTAATAAGCGTACGGCACTGTTTATCACCCTGCTTTTTTTAAAGCGAAATGGAATTGTATTGCCGGCGAATCCGGACTTCGTCGGCATGACCGTCGAGGCGGCTGCGGGGCAACTAAGCCTGGAACAGATTGTCGCGCGCTTGCGCGGATGACGGTTAACTCGTAGACCATGCCGGATGGCGGCGTAAACGCCTTATGCGGTTAACCCTCATCACCATTGCCATCCGGCGACGGTGATTATCCGTGTCTCAGCTCCCACTTTACTTCCCCCGTCCTTTCATCGGCTTGTCATCTCTCTGACCCGTTACTATCTTTTTTTTGTAATAAAAAAGTTATTTTTCTGTAATTCGAACATGTCATGTTACCCCGCGAGCATAAAACGCGTGAAATCGCGCATCCGGCACAACAAGAGAGATAACCGATGATATCGTTACGACATACAGCTTTAGGACTGGCGCTGAGCCTGGCTTTTGCCGGTCAGGCCCTGGCGGTTACCACCATCCCGTTCTGGCACTCAATGGAAGGCGAACTAGGTAAAGAAGTGGATTCTCTGGCGCAACGCTTTAACGCGGCCAATCCTGATTACAAAATCGTTCCGGTATACAAGGGCAACTATGAACAGAGCCTGAGCGCCGGTATCGCCGCCTTCCGTACCGGCAACGCGCCGGCGATCCTGCAGGTGTATGAAGTGGGTACCGCCACCATGATGGCGTCAAAAGCCATTAAGCCGGTCTACCAGGTGTTCAGCGAGGCGGGCATCACGTTTGATGAATCGCAGTTTGTGCCGACGGTCGCCGGGTATTACACCGATTCGAAAACCGGCCATCTGCTCTCCCAGCCGTTTAACAGCTCCACGCCGGTGCTGTACTACAACAAAGACGCCTTCAAAAAAGCCGGTTTAGATCCAGAGCAGCCGCCGAAGACCTGGCAGGATCTGGCAGCCTACACCGCGAAGCTGAAAGCCGCCGGAATGAAGTGCGGCTACGCCAGCGGCTGGCAGGGCTGGATCCAGATTGAGAACTTCAGCGCCTGGCACGGCCTGCCGGTGGCGACGAAAAACAATGGCTTTGACGGCACCGACGCGGTTCTTGAGTTCAACAAGCCGGAGCAGGTGAAGCATATCGCGCTGCTCGAAGAGATGAACAAAAAGGGCGATTTCAGCTACTTCGGGCGTAAAGACGAGTCCACCGAAAAGTTCTATAACGGCGACTGCGCCATTACCACTGCCTCGTCCGGCTCGCTGGCCGATATCCGCCAGTACGCCAAATTTAACTACGGCGTCGGCATGATGCCTTACGATGCCGACGTGAAAGGCGCGCCGCAGAACGCCATCATCGGCGGGGCCAGCCTGTGGGTGATGCAGGGTAAAGACAAAGAGACCTACACCGGCGTGGCGAAGTTCCTCGACTTCCTGACCAAACCGGAAAATGCCGCCGAATGGCACCAGAAAACCGGCTATCTGCCGATCACCACCGCGGCCTACGATCTGACCCGCCAGCAGGGTTTCTATGATAAGAACCCGGGCGCCGATATCGCCACGCGCCAGATGCTGAACAAGCCGCCGTTGCCGTTCACCAAAGGCCTGCGTCTGGGCAACATGCCGCAAATCCGCACCATCGTCGATGAAGAGCTGGAGAGCGTGTGGACCGGCAAGAAAACCCCGCAACAGGCGCTGGATTCCGCCGTTCAGCGTGGGAATCAGCTGCTGCGCCGCTTCGAACAAGCGACCAAATCGTAATCTGTAACTTGCCCGGTGGCGCTGCGCTTACCGGGCCTACGATGTGCCTTATGTAGGCCGGGTAGGGCGTAGCCGCCACCCGGCATTGTTCAGGAACCCAATCTCAATGTCATCATCCCGTCCGGTATTCCGCTCGCGCTGGCTGCCCTATGTCCTGGTCGCGCCGCAGCTGATTATCACGCTGATTTTCTTTATCTGGCCCGCGGGCGAAGCGCTGTGGTATTCGCTGCAGAGCGTCGATCCGTTTGGCCTGTCCAGCCAGTTTGTCGGCCTGGATAACTTCGTGGCGCTGTTCCATGACCCGTACTATCTGGACTCGTTCTGGACCACTATCAAATTCAGCGCCCTGGTGACCGTCAGCGGCCTGCTTATTTCGCTCTTTTTCGCTGCGCTGGTCGACTACGTGGTGCGCGGCAGCCGCTTCTATCAGACCCTGATGCTGCTGCCGTATGCCGTGGCCCCCGCGGTGGCGGCGGTGCTGTGGATCTTCCTCTTTAACCCCGGGCGCGGGCTGATCACCCATTTCCTCGGCGAGCTGGGCTACGACTGGAACCACGCGCAGAACAGCGGCCAGGCGATGTTCCTGGTGGTCTTCGCCTCGGTATGGAAGCAGATAAGCTACAACTTCCTGTTTTTCTTCGCCGCGCTGCAGTCGATCCCGCGTTCGCTGGTTGAGGCTGCCGCTATCGACGGCGCCGGGCCAATCCGCCGCTTCTTCAGGCTGGCGCTGCCGCTGATTGCGCCGGTGAGTTTCTTCCTGCTGGTGGTCAACCTGGTTTACGCCTTCTTCGACACCTTCCCGGTGATTGATGCCGCCACCGCCGGCGGCCCGGTGCAGGCGACCACCACCCTGATTTACAAAATCTATCGCGAAGGTTTCGCCGGGCTCGATCTTTCCGCTTCCGCCGCGCAGTCGGTGGTGCTGATGTTCCTCGTCATTATCCTGACGGTGGTGCAGTTCCGTTACGTTGAAAGTAAGGTGCGTTACCAATGATTGAGAACCGTCGCGGGCTGACGATTTTCAGCCACACCATGCTGATTCTGGGCATCGCCGTCATTTTATTCCCGCTGTACGTCGCCTTCGTGGCGGCGACGCTGGATAACCAATCGGTGTTCGAAACGCCGATGACGCTGATCCCCGGCGGACATCTGCTGGAGAACATGAAGACCATCTGGGTGAACGGCGTTGGCGTCAACAGCGCGCCGTTCTGGCTGATGATGCTCAACAGCTTCATCATGGCGTTCGCCATTACGGTGGGCAAAATCGTCGTGTCGATGCTGTCGGCGTTCGCCATCGTCTGGTTCCGCTTTCCGCTGCGTAACCTGTTCTTCTGGATGATTTTTATCACGCTAATGCTGCCGGTCGAGGTGCGTATTTTCCCGACGGTGGAAGTGATCGCCAATCTCAACATGCTCGACAGCTACGCTGGGCTTACGCTGCCGCTAATGGCCTCGGCCACCGCCACCTTCCTGTTCCGCCAGTTCTTTATGACCCTGCCGGACGAGCTGATTGAAGCAGCGCGTATCGATGGCGCTTCGCCGATGCGCTTCTTTCGCGACATCGTGCTGCCGCTGTCGAAAACCAACCTCGCGGCGCTGTTCGTTATCACTTTTATCTACGGCTGGAACCAGTATCTGTGGCCGTTGCTGATTATTCAGGATGTGAATCTTGGCACCGCCGTCGCCGGCATCAAAGGCATGATCGCCACCGGCGAAGGCACTACCCAGTGGAATCAGGTGATGGCGGCGATGCTGCTGACCCTGATCCCGCCGGTTGTCATCGTTTTAGCCATGCAGCGCGCATTTGTGCGTGGCCTGGTCGATAGTGAGAAATAAAATGGCTGGTTTAAAACTACAGGCAGTAAGCAAAAGCTGGGATGGCAAAACCCAGGTGATTCAACCGCTGACGCTGGACGTGGCGGACGGGGAATTTATCGTCATGGTCGGCCCGTCGGGCTGCGGGAAATCAACGCTGCTGCGGATGGTCGCCGGACTGGAGCGGGTGACCAGCGGCGATATCTGGATCGACCGCAAGCGGGTCACCGAGATGGAGCCGAAGGATCGCGGCATCGCCATGGTGTTCCAGAACTATGCCCTTTATCCGCATATGAGCGTGGAAGAGAACATGGCGTGGGGGCTGAAGATCCGCGGCATGGGTAAGGGATTGATCGCCGAGCGGGTGCAGGAGGCGGCGCGTATTCTTGAGCTCGACGGCCTGCTCAAGCGCCGCCCGCGCGAGCTCTCCGGCGGTCAGCGCCAGCGCGTGGCGATGGGCCGCGCCATCGTGCGTGACCCGGCGGTATTCCTCTTCGACGAACCGTTGTCAAACCTCGACGCCAAGCTGCGCGTGCAGATGCGTCTTGAGCTGCAACAGCTGCATCGCCGCCTGAAAACCACCTCGCTGTACGTTACCCATGACCAGGTGGAGGCGATGACCCTCGCCCAGCGGGTGATGGTGATGAATAAAGGCGTTGCCGAGCAGATCGGCACCCCGGTGGAAGTGTATGAGAAGCCGGCCAGCCGCTTTGTGGCGAGCTTTATCGGCAGCCCGGCCATGAACCTGCTGGAAGGGCGCATCAGCGATGACGGCGGTCGCTTTGAGCTGGCGGGCGGCATCCAGCTGCCGACGAATCATGAGCACCGGCGCCACGCCGGGCGTAAAATGACCCTCGGTATCCGCCCGGAGCATTTTATCTTAAGCTCGCAGGCGCAAGGCGGCATTCCGCTGCTGATGGACTCCCTGGAAATTTTAGGCGCCGATAACCTTGCCCACGGGCGCTGGGGCGAACAGAAGCTGGTGGTCAGACTGCCGCACCAGCAGCGCCCGGCGGCAGGCAGCACGCTATGGCTGCATCTGCCTTTGGAACATCTGCACCTCTTTGATGGTGAAACAGGACAACGCGCATGAGTAACTGGCCTTATCCCCGTATCGTCGCCCATCGCGGCGGCGGTAAACTGGCGCCGGAGAACACCCTGGCGGCTATCGACGTCGGCGCTCGCTACGGGCACACGATGATTGAATTTGACGCCAAGCTGTCAAAGGACGGGCAGATCTTTCTGCTGCATGACGATAATCTCGAACGCACCAGCAACGGCTGGGGCGTGGCGGGGGAGCTGCCATGGGACGATCTGCTGAAGGTGGATGCCGGTAGCTGGTTCAGCCGTGAATTTAAGGGCGAGCCGCTGCCGCTGCTCTCCCAGGTGGCGGAGCGCTGCCGCCGTCACGGCATGATGGCGAATATCGAAATTAAACCGACCACCGGCCTTGGGCCGCAGACCGGCAACGTGGTGGCCCTGGCGGCGCGGGAGCTGTGGGCGGGAATGACCGCGCCGCTGCTGTCGTCGTTTGAAATCGATGCCCTGGAAGCGGCGCAGGAAGCCGCCCCCGAGCTACCGCGCGGGCTGTTGCTGGATGAGTGGCGTGAGGACTGGCGGGAGTTGACCACCCGGCTGGGCTGCGTCTCCATTCACCTTAACCACAAGCTGCTGGACGCCGGGCGGGTGGCAAGCCTGAAACAGGCCGGCCTGCATATCCTGGTGTATACCGTTAACAAACCCCAGCGCGCCGCCGAGCTGCTGCGCTGGGGCGTAGACTGCATCTGCACCGATGCCATTGACGTCATCGGGCCCCATTTCCAGCCTTAATAACCGCTGCGCGGCGGCTGGCCTTTACGGGTTGGTCTGCCGCAGCATCCCTCCGTTGTTGTTCGGCAGCACCTGCTGCGGCGGATTGAGATTCCCGCCCTGCGCCGCGCGCTGCTGATTGGTCTGCAGCTGGTTTTGCAGATGCTGCTGCTGGGAGCGAGTCTGATTGTTCAGATTCTGCTTCAGCATGCTCTGTTGCTGCTGTTGCTGCACCTTCATCTCATTTTGCATGCGCTGCTGGCTGGGGACCACGTAACCCGGCTGGTTGGGGTTGTTATCAATATTGATTGGCTGGGCTAAAACGCCGAGCGGCATCAGCGCCGCCAGAAATAACATCGCTTTCATGGTTTTCTCCTCCCGTGCGTGGGATCACTTAAGTGTACCTCGAATCCGCCATAACAATGATTTTTTAGGAGTTATCAACCAGGCTTAAGCGGGGAATGAAACCTACCTATCAGGAGTAAGACAATGATAAAAACAACAATCTGGCGTCAGGTGGTCATCGCTGCGTTGCTGGCGGGCGGTAGTTTTACCGTCGCCGCCAGTCCACCGCCGCCGCCGCCGGTCTCTTATGGCGTAGAGGAGGATGTATTCCACCCGGTGCGCGCCCGGCAGGGCATGGTGGCCTCGGTGGATGCGCTGGCCACCCGCGTCGGGGTGGATATTCTGCGCCAGGGCGGCAACGCTGTCGATGCGGCGGTGGCGGTTGGCTACGCGCTGGCGGTCACTCATCCGCAGGCGGGGAATATCGGCGGCGGCGGTTTTATGATGCTGCGGACGAAAGACGGCAAGACTACGGCGATCGATTTCCGCGAAATGGCGCCAGAGCAGGCCACCCGCGACATGTTCCTCGATGACCAGGGTAACCCGGACAGTAAAAAATCGCTCACCTCGCATCTGGCCTCCGGCACGCCAGGCAGCGTGGCGGGCTTCTCTCTTGCCCTGGAAAAATACGGCACCATGCCGCTGAACAAAGTGATCCGCCCGGCAATCAAGCTGGCGGAAGAGGGCTTTATTGTTAACGATGCGCTGGCGGACGATCTGAAGACCTACGGCAGCGAAGTGATCCCGCAGCACGAAAACAGTAAAGCGATCTTCTGGAAGAACGGCGAGCCGCTGAAGAAGGGCGACCGGCTGGTACAGAAGAACCTGGGGAAAAGCCTCGAGCTGATTGCCGAGCACGGTCCGGATGCCTTCTATAAAGGCGCTATTGCCGACCAGATCGCGGACGAGATGAAAAAGCACGGCGGGCTTATCACCAAAGCCGACCTCGCTAACTATAAGGCCGTGGAGCGCACGCCGATTAGCGGCGAATATCGCGGGTATGAGATCTACTCTATGCCGCCGCCCTCCTCCGGCGGGATCCACATCGTGCAGATCCTCAATATCCTCGAAAACTTCGATTTGCAGAAATATGGCTTTGGCAGCGCCGACGCTATGCAGGTGATGGCGGAGGCGGAGAAACACGCCTATGCCGACCGCTCTGAATATCTCGGCGACCCTGACTTCGTCAAAGTGCCGTGGCAGGCGCTGACCAGCAAAGCCTACGCCAAAGCGATTGCCGCCGAGATCGACGTCAATAAGGCGAAGCCTTCCAGCCAGATCCGCCCGGGCAAGCTGGCGCCCTATGAAAGCAACCAGACCACCCACTTCTCGGTGGTCGATAAAGACGGCAATGCGGTGGCGGTGACCTATACGCTGAATACCACCTTCGGCACCGGCATTGTGGCGGGGGACTCCGGTATTCTGCTGAATAACCAGATGGATGATTTCTCGGCGAAGCCCGGCGTACCTAACGTCTATGGCCTGGTGGGCGGCGACGCCAATGCGGTGGAGCCGAAAAAACGCCCGCTGTCGTCGATGTCGCCGACCATTGTGGTGAAAGACGGCAAAACCTGGCTGGTGACCGGCAGCCCGGGCGGCAGCCGGATCATCACCACTGTGCTGCAGATGGTGGTCAATACTATCGATTTCGGGATGAACGTCGCAGAAGCCACCAACGCCCCGCGCTTCCATCATCAATGGTTGCCGGATGAGCTGCGGGTGGAGAAAGGCTTTAGTCCGGATACCCTGAAGCTGCTGGAGGCGAAAGGGCAGAAAGTGGCGCTGAAAGAGGCGATGGGCAGCACTCAGAGCATTATGGTGGGGCCGGACGGGATGCTGTATGGCGCCTCCGACCCGCGTTCGCCGGATGATTTAACGGCGGGGTATTGATATGTTGCCCGGTGGCGCTGCTGCGCTTACCGGGCCAACCACTGCACGAACTCAGGTCGGGTAAGGCGAAGCCGCCACCCGGCAACATGCTACTTCATTCTCGCCATATAATATGCATCCACATATTCACCGTTGCGCAGCGCGTAACGCTTGCCGGTGCCTTCGATCTCAAATCCGTGTTTTTTGTATACCGCAATCGCCGGCTTGTTATCGGCGAACACCGTCAGCTCAATGCGGTCAACGCGCAGCCAGTTATCGCACAGGTCGATCATCTCGCGCATCAGTGCGCTGCCGATACCGCGCCCCTGATGGCCGGCGGCAACCGCCATGCCAAAGGTCGCCACGTGGCTGCGACGAGGGCGCGGTTCGACATGGAGCGACAGATGCCCGGTAACCCGATCGTCCAGCGTCGCCACCAGATGGAAGGTATGGGGTTTGGGCTGTAGCTTCTCCTGCCAGGCTTCCATGGCGGGGTAAGGGATCTGTAGCGTGTCATGATAGACCTCCGGGTGCGCCATCAGCATACGTAAAGGTTCAGCATCGCGCGGTTCGGCATGGCGTATCACTATGTCACTCATTCCCTTGTCCTCTTTTTGGTGGTTGATTCTCCTTCACCATCTCTGACGGCAGCCGGGGAGTCAATGCCGTTTTTTGCAAAAAAAAGATAGACAAGTGCGAATGAGAATGATTATTATTGTCCTGCATTCAGGAAGACCCTTGCGGAAAGCCTGAAAGCACGACATTGCTCACATTGCTTCCAGTATTACTTTAGCCAGCCGGGTGCTGGCTTTTTTTTTGCTGCTACCTCAGGCGCTTTGCGGCCTGGCGGACATCACGCCGTCTTCCGCAACCAGGCCGATGAGATGACTTTTGCTTTCCGCCGCGGCCAGCACCTCGGCGCTGCCGGTGAACTGGCCGCCCTTTTTAATCGCCAGCGAGCGATAGGCGAGGGTGCCATCCAGATTGCCGTGCTCCTCAATGGTGATGCTGTCGCCGCGGCACTGGCCCTGAACCTTGCCATCAATAATCAGCTCACGGCAGCTGATGTTGCCCTCGACCTGACCTTCACGCATCACCTTAATCAGATGTTCTTTCGCCTCAATGTTGCCGGTAAGCTGGCCGTGAATATAGACATGGCCGCTGGCGACAATATTGCCGACGAAATGCACCCCGCTGGCGATGACTGTAGTCTCTTGTTTTTTGCTGGCGACCGCCTGGGATTCTGGGTTGTTTGCCGGAGGCGTGGCCACTTCTGACGTCTGAGGTTCCGTTTTATTTTTCTTAATAAACATCGCGTTAATTTTGTTCCGTTGGCTATGGAGGAGAAAGGCGACCAGTGCGCAGGCGGCCGCCAGGCGCGCCGGCACGATCGCATCGACAGACCAGGCGATCAGCGCGAGAAGCCAGAAAAAAAGGGCGCCGTTTAAGGCGAGATACTGTTTGTCCATCCGTAGCGGCTGGCTACTCCGTTAGTCATCAGCAACGTCCTGGTTTGCCCTCCACTTATCCGCAGTTTCGCCATTGAGATCAAGATATTTAACCGAAAAATGTCGATTTAATCTGTTGTTAATCAATGAGTTATTAATAATTACGTATGGATGGTACGAGACCTATTTTTTTGACGAATCTTCACGGAAAACGGACTGAGAGGATGAAGTCATGTCCCGGCTTGCGCTATGGTTGAAGGTAGCTCATTAACTAAGGACAGCGTTATGACTCTGCACTGCGCATTTATTGGCTTCGGCAAAAGCACCACCCGCTACCATCTTCCTTACGTGTTACATCGCCAGGACCGCTGGCAGGTGGCGCACATCTATCGCCGTCGGGCGAAGCCCGAGGAGCAGGCGCCGCAGTATTCCCACATCCATTTCACCAGCGATCTCGATGAAGTGTTAAACGACCCGCAGGTCAGGCTGGTGGTGGTCTGCACCCATGCCGACAGCCATTTTGACTATGCGAAAAAGGCGCTGGAGGCGGGGAAAAACGTGCTGGTGGAAAAGCCGTTCACCCCGACGCTGGAGGAAGCCAAGACCCTGTTTGCGCTGGCGAACAGCAAAGGCCTGACGGTGACGCCCTACCAGAACCGCCGCTTCGACTCCTGCTTCCTGACCACTAAAAAGGTGATTGAGAGCGGCAAACTTGGCGAACTGGTGGAGATCGAAAGCCATTTTGACAACTACCGTCCGCTGGCGGAGACCAACCCCGGCGGCCCGCAAAACGGCGAGTTCTATGGCCTTGGCGTGCATACCCTGGACCAGATTATTTCCCTGTTCGGCCGCCCGGACCATGTCGCTTACGATCTGCGCTCGCTGCGCAACAAAGCTAACCCGGATGATACCTTTGAGGCCCAGCTGTTCTACGGCGATCTGAAGGCCATCGTTAAGACCAGCCACCTGGTGCAGATCGACTACCCGAAATTCATCGTCCACGGCCATAAAGGCTCGTTTGTGAAATATGGTATCGACCAGCAGGAGACCAGCCTGAAAGCCAATATCATGCCGGGCGAGCCGGGCTTTGGCGCGGACGACAGCGTCGGCGAGCTGGTGTATGTCAACGAGGCGGGGGAGACGGTGCGCGAAGCGGTCCCGCTGGAGAGCGGCGACTATGGCCGGGTCTACGACGCGCTGTACGACACCCTCGTCAACGGCCAGCCAAATTACGTCAAGGAATCTGACGTTCTTACCAATATGGAGATCCTGCAGCGCGGCTTTGAGCAGCCCTCACCGGCCACCATTACTCTGGTGAAATAAGCCCAGTCGGCTCCTCGGCGCTTGTTCATATTTTTTGAACAGAGGAGTCAATTTTCACCCTCTATGATCGTCGGCTAAATGGGTCCACACTGACTCCATCGAAAACATATGGGGGTGCAACATGATCTACTTACGCAAAGCGAACGAACGTGGCCACGCTAACCATGGCTGGCTGGATTCCTGGCATACTTTCTCTTTCGCCAACTACTACGACCCGAACTTTATGGGCTTCTCCGCCCTGCGGGTGATTAACGACGACGTCATCGACGCCGGTCAGGGCTTCGGTACCCACCCACACAAAGATATGGAGATCCTGACCTATGTACTGGAAGGGGCGGTGGAGCACCAGGACAGCATGGGCAACAAAGAGCAGGTGCCGGCGGGCGAGTTCCAGATCATGAGCGCGGGTACCGGGGTGCGTCACTCTGAGTACAACCCGAGCAAAACCGATCGTCTGCGTCTGTACCAGATCTGGATTATTCCGGAAGAAACCGGCATTACCCCGCGCTACGAGCAGCGCCGCTTCGACGCCGCCCAGGGCAAACAGCTGGTGCTGTCGCCGGATGCACGGGATGGCTCGCTGAAGGTCTATCAGGATATGGAGCTGTATCGCTGGGCGCTGCTGAAAGATGAGCAGTCGGTTCACCAGATTGCCGCGGAACGTCGCGTCTGGATCCAGGTCGTCAAAGGCGAAGTGACCATCAACGGTACCAAAGCCACCACCAGCGATGGTCTGGCTATCTGGGACGAGCAGGCGATTTCGGTTCATGCCGACAGCGATAGCGAAATCCTGCTGTTCGATCTGCCGCCGGTTTGATCGTTATCTGAGGTCGTCTATACCCAAAATAATTTGAGTTGCAGAAAGGCGGCGACGCAGAGAATCCCCAGGAGCTTACTTAAGTAAGTGACTGGGGGTGAGCGAGGAAAGCCAACGCGCATGCAACTCGAAGTATGATAGGTATAAATAAATTGCGTAGCCTTCCCTCATGTTAGGGAAGGTTGCGCTTTGTCCGTGATAAACTGAGAAAATGTTCCCCGTTGATCACAGTCAGGACGATGAAAAAGAAAAGACCCGTACTTCAGGATGTAGCCGATCTTGTCGGCGTGACCAAAATGACGGTCAGTCGCTATTTACGCAACCCGGAGCAGGTCTCCGAAGCGCTGCGTGGCAAGATTGCCGTTGCCCTCGATGAACTGGGTTATATTCCCAATCGCGCCCCTGACATTCTCTCCAACGCCACCAGCCGCGCCATTGGCGTGCTGCTGCCATCGTTAACCAACCAGGTGTTCTCGGAAGTGCTGCGCGGGATTGAAAGCGTCACTGACGCCTTCGGCTATCAAACCATGCTGGCGCACTACGGCTACAAACCGGAAATGGAAGAGAAACGCCTCGAATCGATGCTCTCCTGGAACATTGACGGCCTGATCCTCACCGAACGCACCCATACGCCCCGCACCCTGAAGATGATTGAAGTCGCCGGCATTCCGGTGGTGGAGCTAATGGACAGCCAGTCACCGTGCCTCGATATCGCGGTCGGTTTCGATAACTTCGAAGCGGCGCGGCAGATGACGGCGGCGATTATCGCCCGCGGCCACCGCCACGTTGCTTATCTCGGCGCGCGTCTTGATGAACGTACTATCATCAAACAGAAGGGGTACGAGCAGGCGATGCTCGATGCGGGCATGACGCCCTACAGCGTGATGGTGGAGCAGTCCTCGTCCTATTCATCCGGGATTGAGCTGATGCGCCAGGCGCGCCGCGAATACCCGCAGCTTGACGGCATCTTTTGCACCAACGATGACCTCGCGGTCGGCGCGGCCTTTGAGTGCCAGCGCCTGGGGCTGAAGATCCCGGACGACATGGCGATAGCCGGTTTCCACGGCCACGATATCGGCCAGGTGATGGAGCCGCGGCTGGCCAGCGTCCTGACCCCGCGCGAGCGGATGGGGCGCATTGGCGCCGAACGTCTGCTGGCGCGCATTCGTGGCGAAGCGATTACCCCTAAGATGTTAGATTTAGGTTTCACATTGTCACCGGGCGGATCAATTTAAACTGACAAGTTTGAAGTAGATCACACATATTCACATCTGGCACGAATGGATATTGCTTCTCCACAGGTCCGGCATGACAATGTTACCGATAACAGTTACCCGTAACAATTAACCGATACGCCGCCTTCGCGCTCAATGAGTCAGCCCCGGCGCGGCGTACCTGTCCGGTGGGAGGATGCTTTGAGCACGACTAATCATGATCACCACGTCTACGTTCTGATGGGCGTTTCCGGCAGCGGGAAATCCGCTGTCGCCAGCGAAGTGGCGCATCAGCTGCATGCCGCGTTTCTCGACGGCGACTTTCTGCATCCGCGCAGCAATATCACCAAGATGGCCTCCGGTGAGCCGCTCAACGATGACGACCGTACCCCGTGGCTGCAGGCGCTAAATGACGCCGCGTTTGCCATGCAGCGTACCAATAAGGTGTCGCTGATCGTCTGTTCGGCGCTGAAGAAGAGCTATCGCGACATTCTGCGCAAGGGCAACCCGAACCTCTCCTTCATCTACCTGAAAGGCGACTTCGAGGTGATCGAAAACCGTCTGAAGGCGCGTAAAGGGCACTTCTTCAAAACCCAAATGTTGGTGACGCAGTTTGAAACGCTGCAGGAACCAGGCGCCGACGAGAGCGATGTGCTTATCGTCGATATCGACCAGCCGCTGGAAGGCGTGGTGGCCAGCACCATTGAGGTGATCAACAAAGGCAGTCACTAGTGAGTACTTTAACGCTTGTTTTAACAGCAGTCGGCTCGGTATTGCTGCTGCTGTTTTTAGTCATGAAGGCGCGGATGCACGCCTTCGTGGCTTTGATGGTGGTTTCTATTGGCGCAGGTCTCTTCTCCGGCATGCCGCTGGATAAAATCGCGGCGACGATGGAGAAGGGGATGGGCGGTACGCTGGGCTTCCTGGCGATCGTCGTCGCGCTGGGCGCGATGTTCGGGAAGATCCTGCATGAAACGGGGGCGGTCGATCAGATTGCCGTCAAGATGCTCAAATCCTTCGGCCACAATCGCGCGCACTATGCGATTGGTCTCGCCGGCCTCATCTGCGCGCTGCCGCTGTTTTTTGAAGTGGCGATCGTGCTACTGATCAGCGTCGCCTTCTCGATGGCGCGCCATACCGGCACTAACCTCGTGAAGCTGGTGATCCCGCTGTTTGCCGGGGTGGCCGCCGCCGCGGCGTTCCTGCTGCCGGGACCGGCGCCGATGCTGCTGGCGTCGCAAATGCACGCCGACTTTGGCTGGATGATCCTGATTGGCCTGTGCGCGGCCATTCCGGGAATGATTATCGCCGGGCCGCTGTGGGGCAACTTCATCAGCCGCTACGTTGAGCTGCATATTCCTGACGACGTGACGGAGCCGCATCTCGGCGAAGGCAAAATGCCCTCCTTCGGCTTCAGCCTGTCGCTGATCCTGCTGCCGCTGGTGCTGGTAGGCCTGAAAACCATCGCCGCGCGCTTTGTGCCGGTGGGGTCGACCGCTTACGAATGGTTTGAATTTATCGGTCACCCATTCACCGCGATCCTGGTAGCCTGCCTGGTGGCAATCTACGGCCTGGCGGTACGTCAGGGGATGGCGAAAGACCGGGTGATGGAGATCTGCGGTCATGCGCTGCAGCCGGCGGGCATTATCCTGCTGGTGATCGGGGCAGGCGGCGTCTTCAAGCAGGTGTTGGTTGACTCCGGCGTCGGCCCGGCGCTGGGTGAAGCGCTGACCGGTATGGGGCTGCCGATCGCCATTACCTGCTTCGTGCTGGCGGCGGCAGTGCGTATCATCCAGGGCTCCGCCACCGTGGCGTGCCTGACGGCGGTCGGCCTGGTGATGCCGGTGATTGAGCAGCTGAACTACAGCGGCGCGCAGATGGCGGCCTTGTCTATCTGTATCGCCGGCGGCTCGATTGTCGTGAGCCATGTGAACGACGCCGGCTTCTGGCTGTTCGGTAAATTTACCGGCGCCACCGAAGCCCAGACGCTGAAAACCTGGACGATGATGGAAACCATCCTCGGCACCACCGGGGCGATTGTCGGCATGATCGCCTTCCAGCTGCTGAGCTAAGTCTGTTCGCCACCCGCTCGCGGGTGGCCAAAAGCCAGGGTAACGCCGTTTACCCTGGCTTCCCGGCGATAAGCCGCGCTTTTTCCCTCTTTTCTCTTCCCGCTCCTCGCCCTTATTAGCGCTACGACGATGCTCGTATCCTTCGGCAAGCCTTGCTGCACCTGGGTTTGTTGCCTCTTTTTGGCAAGGGGAAAATCAGCGGATTTCGCGCTTAATCCATAATCAGGATCAATAAAATCGCGACGGAAAATGTTCCATTCCCTGGGTGATTTCCCCGATAATCATTGCGCTTTGACGACGACCAGCGACGGTGGACAATGTGCAGG
This sequence comes from Klebsiella sp. GB_Kp056, assembly GCF_040064755.1. NCBI lineage: Bacteria > Pseudomonadati > Pseudomonadota > Gammaproteobacteria > Enterobacterales > Enterobacteriaceae > Klebsiella > Klebsiella sp. GB_Kp056. Next base: position 21,191 of record NZ_JBEAJA010000070.1, read on the forward strand.
ATAAGTTGCTTTTCTGATTGTTCAGCAATCATTGATTAATTTCACTTGCGACTTTAGCTGCATTTTGTAAGGTGAGGGATAATCCAGTTGGAAACTGGTCAGGCACAAACAGCACACACCTCGCAGGAATACGTTATGAAAAATGTTGGTTTTATCGGCTGGCGCGGAATGGTCGGCTCTGTTCTCATGCAACGCATGGTTGAAGAGCGCGATTTCGACGCCATTCGCCCGGTGTTCTTCTCTACCTCCCAGCTGGGACAGCCAGCGCCGTCTTTCGGCGGTAGCACCGGTGGCACGCTCCAGGATGCGTTCGATCTGGACGCGCTGAAGGCACTGGACATTATTGTCACGTGCCAGGGCGGCGATTACACCAACGAGATTTACCCGAAGCTGCGCGAAAGCGGCTGGCAGGGTTACTGGATTGACGCCGCCTCTTCGCTGCGCATGAAGGACGATGCGATCATTATCCTCGACCCGGTTAACCAGGACGTGATCACCGCCGGCCTGAACAACGGCGTAAAAACCTTTGTCGGCGGCAACTGTACCGTCAGCCTGATGATGATGTCCCTCGGCGGCCTGTTTGCCCAGGATCTGGTGGAGTGGGTCAGCGTGGCGACATACCAGGCGGCTTCCGGCGGCGGCGCGCGTCATATGCGCGAACTGCTGAGCCAGATGGGCCAGCTGCACAACCACGTCGCGGCAGAGCTGGCGGACCCGGCTTCCGCCATTCTGAATATCGAGCGCAAAGTGACGTCGCTGACCCGCAGCGGCGAGCTGCCGGTGGATAACTTCGGCGTACCGCTGGCGGGCAGCCTGATCCCGTGGATCGACAAACAGCTGGATAACGGCCAGAGCCGCGAAGAGTGGAAAGGCCAGGCGGAGACCAACAAGATCCTCGCCACCTCGTCCGTTATCCCGGTAGACGGCCTGTGCGTCCGCGTCGGCGCGCTGCGCTGCCACAGCCAGGCGTTCACCATTAAGCTGAAAAAAGATGTCTCTATCCCGACCGTTGAGGAGCTGCTGGCCGCGCACAACCCGTGGGCCAAAGTGGTACCGAACGATCGCGACATTACCATGCGCGAGCTGACCCCAGCCGCGGTGACTGGCACCCTGACCACCCCGGTAGGTCGCCTGCGTAAACTGAATATGGGGCCGGAGTATCTGTCGGCCTTTACCGTTGGCGACCAGCTGCTGTGGGGCGCCGCGGAGCCGCTGCGCCGGATGCTTCGCCAGCTGGCGTAAGCGCAGGATGAACAGAAAGGGGGTCTTCGAGCCCCCTTTTTTTTTGCGTAATACAAGGAGTAAACGCGGATGTTAGATTTTTCCCCACGGAGGTAACTCAGCCTTGGCTATGCTTTAAGTAAGGAATTCCTTACCTGAAGGTGGGACGGAGCAGAAGGATGCAGAAAGCGCTGCGCCGTTCAGGTCAAAAAAAGTCGCCAGTTACAGGAATGAGCGACACTTACAACAGGATGAAAGCATGTCTAATCATATCGATAGAGACGTGATTAATGCGCTAATCGCCGGTCATTTCGCGGACCCTTTTTCCGTGCTCGGCATGCACCGTACCGACGCCGGGCTGGAAGTGCGCGCATTATTACCCGATGCCACCGATGTGTGGGTTATTGAACCGAAAACCGGACGCAAAGTCGGCAAGCTCGAATGCCTCGACTCGCGTGGTTTCTTCAGCGGCGTTCTGCCGCGGCGTAAAAACGCCTTTCGCTATCAGCTGGCCGTCACCTGGCACGGGCAGCAGAATCTGATTGATGACCCTTATCGCTTTGGTCCGCTGCTGCAGGATCTTGACGTCTGGCTGCTGTCGGAAGGGACCCACCTGCGCCCTTACGAAACGCTGGGCGCGCACGCCGCCACCATGGACGGCGTCACCGGCACCCGTTTCTCGGTATGGGCGCCGAACGCCCGTCGCGTCTCAGTGGTGGGGCAGTTTAACTACTGGGACGGCCGGCGCCACCCGATGCGATTCCGCAAAGAGTCCGGCATCTGGGAACTGTTCGTCCCCGGCGCGCACAATGGCCAGCTGTATAAATTCGAGCTGATTGACGCCCACGGCCATCTGCGGGTCAAAGCCGACCCTTACGCCTTTGAATCGCAAATGCGTCCGGAAAGCGCCTCGCTTATCTGCGACCTGCCGCCTAAAGTCGAACAGCCGGCGGACCGCAAAGCGGCGAACCAGTTCGATGCCCCTGTCTCTATCTATGAAGTGCATCTTGGCTCATGGCGTCGTCATACCGACAATAATTTCTGGCTGAGCTACCGCGAGCTGGCCGACCAGCTGGTGCCCTACGCAAAATGGATGGGCTTCACCCATCTCGAGCTGCTGCCGGTTAACGAGCACCCGTTCGACGGCAGCTGGGGCTATCAACCCACCGGCCTCTATGCGCCGACCCGCCGATTCGGCACCCGCGATGATTTCCGTTACTTTATCAACGCCGCGCACGCCGCCGGGCTAAATGTCATTCTGGACTGGGTGCCTGGCCACTTCCCGGCGGATGATTTTGCCCTTGCCTCTTTCGATGGCACCGCCCTGTATGAGCACAGCGATCCGCGCGAGGGGTATCACCAGGACTGGAATACCCTGATCTACAACTACGGACGCCGCGAAGTCAGCAACTTCCTGGTGGGAAATGCGCTGTACTGGATCGAACGCTTCGGCATCGATGCTCTGCGCGTCGACGCGGTGGCCTCGATGATCTATCGCGACTATAGCCGCAAGGCGGGGGAGTGGATCCCCAACGAATACGGCGGCCGGGAAAATCTGGAAGCCATTGAGTTTCTGCGCAACACCAACCGCATCCTTGGCGAACAGACGCCGGGCGCGGTCACCATGGCGGAAGAGTCCACCGATTTCGCCGGGGTAACCCGTCCGCCAGCCGGCGGGGGCCTCGGTTTCTGGTTCAAATGGAACCTCGGCTGGATGCACGACACCCTGGATTACATGAAACTCGATCCGGTGCACCGCCGCTTCCATCACGACAAAATGACCTTCGGCATGCTCTACAACTACACCGAGAACTTTGTGCTGCCGCTCTCCCACGATGAAGTGGTGCACGGCAAAAAATCGATTCTCGACCGCATGCCGGGGGACGCCTGGCAGAAGTTCGCCAATCTGCGCGCCTACTACGGCTGGCTGTTCGCCTTCCCAGGGAAAAAGCTGCTGTTTATGGGCAATGAGTTCGCCCAGGGCCGCGAGTGGAACCACGACGGCAGCCTCGACTGGCATCTGCTGGAGGGCGGCGACAACTGGCACCACGGCGTCCAGCGGCTGGTGCGCGACCTGAACCATACCTATCGCCACCATAAGGCGCTGCACGAGCTGGACTTTGACCCGTACGGCTTCGAATGGCTGGTGGTGGATGACCACGAGCGCTCAGTGTTTGTCTTTGTGCGCCGCGACCGGGCGGGGAACGAGATTATCGTCGCCAGCAACTTCACGCCGGTGCCGCGCCACGACTACCGCTTCGGCATCAACCAGCCGGGCCGCTGGCGCGAGGCGTTGAATACCGACTCGATGCACTATCACGGCAGCAACCAGGGCAACGGCGGGGTGGTGGAAAGCGATGCCATCCCCAGCCACGGTCGCGAACATTCGCTGTCCCTGACCCTGCCGCCGCTGGCGACGATCTGGCTGGTCCGGGAGGCGCAATGACCAACCTCGCGGCAGGCAAGCCTGCGCCGTTGGGCGCCAGCTATGACGGCAAGGGGGTGAACTTCGCCCTCTTCTCCGCCCACGCGGAGCGGGTGGAGCTGTGCGTGTTCGACGAGCAGGGCAACGAGCAACGCTTCGATCTCCCGGCGCGCAGCGGCGACATCTGGCACGGCTGGCTGGCTGCCGTCGGGCCGGGCCTGCGCTACGGCTACCGGGTGCATGGCCCCTGGGATCCGGCGCAGGGACACCGCTTTAACCCGGCCAAGCTGCTGCTCGATCCCTGCGCTCACCGGGTTGAGGGCGATCTGCCGGACGACGAGCGCCTGCACGGCGGAATGTGGCAGCCGGATCATCGCGATAGCGCCGCGATAGCGCCAAAATCGCAGGTAGTGGATCTGCGTTACGACTGGCTGGGCGATAAACCGCCGCGTACCCCATGGGGGGAAACGGTGATTTATGAAGCGCACGTGAAAGGGCTCACCCTGCTTAATCCGCAGCTGCCGGAAGCCATTCGCGGAACGTATAAGGCGCTGGGCCACCCGGTGATGATCGCTTACTTCAAATCGCTGGGCATCAGCGCCCTTGAACTGTTGCCGGTGGCGCAGTTCGCCAGCGAGCCGCGACTGCAGCGGATGGGGTTGAGCAACTACTGGGGCTACAACCCGCTGGCCTGGTTCGCGCTGGATCCGCGCTATGCCAGCGACCCGACGCGCGCCCTGGATGAGTTTCGCGATGCGGTTAAGGCGCTGCACGCCGCCGGTATCGAGGTGATTCTGGATATCGTGCTCAACCATAGCGCGGAAATCGATCTTGAAGGTCCCACCGTCTCCCTGCGCGGAATCGACAACCGTAGCTATTATTGGGTAAGGGAAGATGGCGATTATCACAACTGGACCGGGTGCGGGAATACGCTCAATCTCAGCCACCCGGGGGTAGTGGAACTGGCGCGCCAGTGTTTGCGCTTCTGGGTGGATGAGTGCCATGTCGACGGTTTTCGCTTCGATCTCGCCTCAGTGATGGGGCGGACGCCGGAATTCCGCCAGGATGCGCCGCTGTTCGAGGCTATCCGCCACGACAGCGTGCTGTCGCAGGTGAAACTGATCGCCGAACCCTGGGATATCGGCCCGGGGGGCTACCAGGTGGGCAATTTTCCCCCGCTGTTCGCCGAGTGGAACGACCATTTTCGCGATAGCGCCCGCCGCTTCTGGCTGCAGCAAAACGTCTCCCTGGGGGATTTCGCGCAACGCTTCGCGGCCTCCAGCGATCTCTTTGCCCGTGATGGCAAGCCGCCATCGGCGACGGTCAATCTGGTGACGGCCCACGATGGCTTCACGCTGCGCGACTGCGTTTGTTTCAATCAGAAACACAATGAGGCGAACGGGGAGGAGAATCGCGATGGGACTAACAATAACTACAGCAACAATCATGGTATAGAAGGATTAGAAGCTAATTTTGCGGTGATTGAACGGCGACGCGCCAGCGTGCATGCGCTGCTGACGACGCTGCTGCTGGCTCAGGGGACGCCGATGCTGCTGGCGGGCGATGAGCAGGGCCACAGCCAGCACGGCAACAATAATGCCTACTGTCAGGACAACGCCCTTACCTGGCTCGACTGGCGCCAGGCGAACCCGGGATTAACCGCCTTTACCGCGGCGCTGATCCACCTGCGCCGGCGCATTCCGGCGCTCACCCGCAACCGCTGGTGGCAGGAGGGGGATGGCAGCGTCCGCTGGCTTAATCGCCATGCCCAGCCGCTGACTGCCGGGGAGTGGCAGCAGGGGGCAGCGTGTATGCAGATCCAGTTGTCGGATCGCTGGCTGCTCACGCTGAACGCCACCGCAGAGGTGGTCGATATGGTTTTACCCGAGGGGGAATGGCGCGCCGTTCCTCCATTCGCCGGAGAGGATAATCCGGTCATCATGGCTGTCTGGCATGGGCCCGCGCACGGAGTGTGCGTATTTCAAAGGTCGTAAGCCCTGAAGCTTCCGGTTGAACCCGTGGCGGCGGCGCGGCGGGATGAGCAGGAAAGCGGGGGTGTAAAAAGGAGTTAATCATGGTTAGGCTTGAAAAAAACGATCCGCTGATGCTGGCGCGTCAATTACCTATCAAATCCGTGGCGTTGATCCTCGCGGGCGGCCGTGGCACCCGGCTTAAGGATCTCACCATTAAGCGTGCGAAACCTGCCGTTCACTTCGGCGGCAAGTTCCGTATTATCGATTTCGCATTATCTAACTGCATTAACTCAGGGATCCGCCGCATCGGCGTTATTACCCAGTATCAGTCGCACACGCTGGTGCAGCACATCCAGCGCGGCTGGTCGTTCTTCAGCGAAGAGATGAACGAGTTTGTCGATCTGCTGCCGGCCCAACAGCGCGTACACGGCGAAAACTGGTATCGCGGCACGGCGGACGCGGTGACGCAGAACCTGGACATCATCAGCCGCTACAAGGCCGAGTACGTGGTGATCCTCGCGGGCGACCATATTTATAAGCAGGACTACTCGCGCATGCTGATCGACCATGTCGAAAAAGGGGCGCGTTGCACCGTGGCCTGCATGCCGGTGCCCATTGAAGAGGCATCCGCCTTCGGCGTCATGGCGGTCGACGAAAACGAAAAAATCATTGAGTTTGTCGAGAAACCCGCCAACCCGCCGGCGATGCCGACCGACCCGACCAAATCGCTGGCCAGCATGGGCATTTATGTCTTCGACGCCGCCTATCTTTATGAGCTGCTGGAGGAAGACGATCGCAACGAGAACTCCAGCCATGATTTCGGCAAAGACATCATTCCGAAGATCACCGAAGCTGGCATGGCTTATGCACATCCTTTCCCGCTCTCCTGCGTGCAGTCCGACCCGAACGCCGAGCCGTACTGGCGCGACGTGGGGACGCTGGAGGCCTACTGGAAGGCCAACCTCGATCTGGCGTCAGTCACGCCGGAGCTGGATATGTACGACCAGAACTGGCCGATCCGTACCCATATGGAATCGCTGCCGCCGGCGAAGTTCGTGCAGGACCGTTCCGGAAGCCACGGCATGACCCTGAACTCGCTGGTCTCCGGGGGCTGCATTATCTCCGGGTCGGTGGTGGTGCAGTCGGTGCTGTTCCCGCGCGTGCGGGTGAACTCATTCTGTAACATTGATTCGGCAGTGTTGTTGCCAGATGTCTGGGTGGGGCGCTCATGCCGCCTGCGTCGCTGCGTGATTGACCGCGCCTGCGTCATCCCGGAAGGTATGGTGATTGGTGAGAACGCGGAAGAGGATGCACGCCGCTTCTATCGCTCAGAGGAAGGTATCGTGCTGGTGACCCGCGACATGCTGCGGAAATTGGGGCACAAACAGGAGCGCTAATGCAGGTCTTACATGTATGTTCTGAGATGTTCCCGCTGTTAAAGACGGGCGGTCTGGCGGACGTCATCGGCGCGCTGCCGGCGGCGCAAATCGCGGAGGGTATCGATACGCGCGTGCTGTTGCCGGCGTTTCCCGATATCCGCCGCGGCGTGGTGGATGCCCAGGTGGTGACCCGCCGGGATACGTTCGCCGGGCGGATCACGCTGCTGTACGGCCACTTTAACGGCGTGGGGATCTATCTGATAGACGCCCCGCATCTCTATGACCGGCCGGGGAGCCCTTACCACGATACCAACCAGCACGCTTATACCGACAACGTTCTGCGCTTTGCGCTGCTGGGCTGGGTGGGAAGCGAAATGGCCAGCGGACTGGATCCGTTCTGGCGCCCGGATGTGGTCCATGCCCACGACTGGCACGCCGGCCTGACGCCGGCCTACCTGGCGGCGCGCGGGCGTCCGGCTAAATCGGTCTTTACCGTGCACAACCTGGCGTACCAGGGGATGTTTTACTCCTGGCATATGAATGATATCGAGCTGCCGTGGTCGTTTTACAACATGCATGGCCTCGAGTTTAACGGCCAGATCTCGTTTCTGAAGGCCGGTCTTTACTACGCCGACCATATTACGGCGGTGAGCCCGACCTACGCGCGCGAGATCACCGAGCCGCAGTACGCCTACGGCATGGAGGGGCTGCTGCGTCAGCGCCATCATGAAGGGCGGCTGTCGGGAATTCTCAACGGCGTTGACGACGGTATCTGGAGCCCGCAAAACGACCTCCTGCTGCCGATGCGCTACGATCGCGACACGCTGGAGGAGAAGGCGGAGAACAAGCGTCAGCTGCAGATCGCCATGGGCCTGAAGGTCGATGATAAAGCGCCGCTGTTTGCCGTCGTCAGCCGTCTCACCAGCCAGAAAGGGCTCGATCTGGTGCTTGAAGCGCTGCCGGGCCTGCTTGAGCAGGGCGGCCAGCTGGCGCTGCTGGGCGCCGGCGACCCGGTGCTGCAGGAAGGGTTCCTCGCCGCCGCTGCCGAACACCCGGGCAAGGTGGGGGTGCAGATTGGCTATCATGAGGCCTTCTCCCACCGCATTATGGGGGGCGCCGACGTCATTCTGGTCCCGAGCCGCTTTGAACCCTGCGGCCTGACCCAGCTGTACGGTCTGAAGTACGGTACGCTGCCGCTGGTGCGCCGCACCGGCGGGCTGGCGGACACGGTCTCTGACAGTTCGCTGGAGAACCTTGCCGATGGTCTGGCGACAGGTTTTGTCTTTGAGGACAGCAATGCGCTGTCATTGCTGCGCGCTATACGTCGCGCCTTTGTCCTCTGGTCGCGCCCATCGCTCTGGCGCTATGTGCAGCGTCAGGCGATGAATATGGATTTTAGCTGGCAGGTTGCCGCGAACTCCTATCGCGAACTTTATCAACGCTTGATGTAATCACTGGAGTCATTGTTATGAATGTACCCTTTAGCTATGCATCACCGACGCTGAGCGTTGAGGCGTTAAAACATTCTATTGCCTATAAGCTGATGTTTATCATCGGTAAAGATCCGGCCATCGCCAACAAGCATGAATGGCTTAACGCCACGCTGTTTGCCGTTCGCGATCGCATGGTGGAGCGCTGGCTGCGCTCCAACCGCGCGCAGCTCTCGCAGGAAGTGCGCCAGGTATACTATCTGTCGATGGAGTTCCTGATCGGCCGTACCCTCTCGAATGCCCTGTTGTCGCTCGGCATCTATGACGATGTGAGCAGCGCGCTGGCGGAGATGGGGCTCGATCTTGAAGAGCTGATCGATGAAGAGAACGACCCCGGACTTGGCAACGGCGGTCTGGGCCGCCTGGCGGCCTGCTTCCTTGACTCCCTGGCGGCGCTGGGGCTGCCGGGACGTGGCTACGGGATCCGCTACGACTACGGGATGTTTAAACAGAATATCGTCGATGGCCGGCAAAAAGAGTCCCCTGACTACTGGCTGGAGTACGGTAACCCGTGGGAGTTTGAGCGCCACAACACCCGCTATAAAGTGCGCTTCGGCGGCCGCATTCAGCAGGAGGGGAAGAAAACCCGCTGGATAGAGACGGAAGAGATCATTGCCGAAGCCTACGATCAGATTATCCCCGGCTTTGACACCGACGCCACCAACACGCTGCGTCTGTGGAGCGCGCAGGCCAGTAGCGAAATTAACCTCGGTAAGTTCAACCAGGGCGACTACTTCGCCGCGGTAGAGGATAAGAACCACTCCGAAAACGTCTCCCGCGTCCTCTATCCGGACGACTCGACCTACTCCGGCCGCGAGCTGCGCCTGCGCCAGGAGTATTTCCTCGTCTCGGCCACGGTGCAGGATATTCTGAACCGCCACTATCTGTTGCATAAGACCTATGACAACCTGGCGGATAAGATAGCCATCCACCTGAATGACACCCACCCGGTGCTGTCGATACCGGAGCTGATGCGCCTGCTTATCGACGAGCATAAATTCAGCTGGGACGAGGCGTTCGAGGTGACCTGTCAGGTCTTCTCCTATACCAACCATACCCTGATGAGCGAAGCGCTCGAGACCTGGCCGGTGGATATGCTGGGCAAAATTCTCCCGCGCCATCTGCAGATTATCTTTGAGATTAACGACTACTTCCTCAAGACCCTGCAGGAGCAGTATCCCAACGATACCGCGCTGCTCAGCCGGACCTCGATTATCGACGAGTCAAACGGCCGTCGCGTGCGGATGGCCTGGCTGGCGGTGGTGGTCAGCCACAAGGTCAATGGGGTGTCGGAGCTACATTCCCGATTGATGGTGGAGTCGCTGTTTGCCGAATTCGCCAAAATTTTCCCGATGCGCTTTATCAACGTGACCAACGGCGTCACGCCGCGCCGCTGGCTGGCGCTGGCCAACCCGCCGCTGTCGAAAGTGCTGGATGAGCATATCGGCCGCACCTGGCGGACCGATCTGAGCCAGCTTGACGAGCTGAAGCAGCATATCGACTATCCGACGGTCAATCAGGCAGTGCGTCAGGCTAAACTGGAAAACAAACAGCGGCTGGCCAGCTATATTGCGCAGCAGCTTAATGTGGTGGTGAATCCGAAGGCGCTGTTTGATGTGCAGATCAAACGCATTCACGAGTACAAACGCCAGCTGATGAATGTGCTGCACGTCATTACCCGCTATAACCGGATCAAAGCCGATCCGCAGGCGGAGTGGGTGCCGCGGGTGAACATTTTCGCCGGTAAGGCGGCTTCAGCCTACTACATGGCCAAGCATATTATTCACCTGATCAACGATGTGGCGGCGGTGATCAATAACGATCCGCAGATTGGCGACAAGCTGAAAGTCGTTTTTATCCCCAACTACAGCGTCAGCCTGGCGCAGCTGATCATTCCGGCGGCAGACCTGTCGGAACAGATCTCGCTCGCAGGCACGGAAGCCTCCGGCACCAGTAATATGAAGTTTGCCCTTAACGGCGCGCTGACGATAGGCACCCTCGACGGGGCGAACGTGGAGATGCAGGAGCACGTGGGCGAAGAGAATATCTTTATCTTCGGCAACACCGCGGAAGAGGTGGAGGAGCTGCGTCGCAGCGGCTATAAACCGCGCGAATATTACGAGCAGGATGAAGAGCTTCACCAGGCGCTGACGCAGATCGGTACCGGCGTTTTCAGCCCGGCGGAACCGGGGCGCTACCGCGACCTGCTGGATTCGCTGATTAACTTTGGCGACCACTACCAGGTGCTGGCGGACTATCGTAGCTATGTGGACTGCCAGGATCGCGTCGACGAGCTGTATCAACATCCGGAAGAGTGGGCCTACAAGGCGATGCTGAATATTGCCAATATGGGCTACTTCTCTTCCGACCGGACAATCCAGGAGTACGCGAAATACATCTGGCATATCGACCCGGTAAGGCTGTAAGCCAGTCAACGCAACACAACGGGGCCATTTGGCCCCGTTGTTTCATTATTGCGGTTGGATCCGGCCTCAGGCGTTTGCGCAGGCCCGCACAGCCGGGCGCGTTAAGACGCTAACGACAGCTCAGACTTTCCCGCATGCTGCGCCAGCCATTCGCTGATGCGCGCCTGCTGCTCGCCATTCAGCCACATGCCTTGTTTGGTTCGACGCCAGATGGCGTCATCCAGGCTGCGCACCCATTCATGCTCAACCAGATACTTCAGCTCGGCTTCATAAAACTCATGGCCGAAATCTTCCCCCAGATCGCTCAGGGCGCTGGCTTCTTTGAGGATCCACTCGCTGTTGCTCCCGTAGGTGCGGGCATAATGGCGGGCCAGTGATTCACTGATGAACGGGAAGCGACGGCGCAGTTTTGCCGCGTAGTCGTCGCGGTCGCCGCCGATATCGCCGCCGGGGAGCACTGCGGTTTTGGTCCATGCCGGGCCGATCCCTTTGTAATAGGGGGTCAGTTTTTCCAGCGCATGCTCGGCCAGTTTGCGATAGGTGGTCAGCTTGCCGCCGAAGACGGAGAGCAGCGGCGCCTGGCCGTTCTCATCGTGAATATCCAGCGTGTAGTCGCGGGTGATCGCCTGCGGTGAATCCGACTCGTCGTCGCACAGCGGACGGACGCCGGAGTAGGTCCAGACGATATCGTCCCGGCTGAGGGTCTTTTTAAAGTGCGCGTTATAGACGTTCAGCAGGTAATTAATCTCTTTATCATCAATGGCCACCGCTTTCGGATCGCCCTTATACTCGACGTCTGTCGTGCCGATGATGGAGAACTCATCCATCCACGGGATAACAAACACAATACGTTTATCTTCGTTTTGCAGAATGTAGGCCTGCTTCTGGGTATGCACCCGCGGCACCACGATGTGGCTGCCCTTGATCAGGCGGATACCGTAAGGCGAGCGGAGATGCATCCCTTCGTCGAAGAACTGTTTGACCCATGGACCGGTGGCATTGACCAGACCGCGCGCCTTCCAGGTAAACTTCTCGCCGCTATCGATATCTTCCGCTTCCACCACCCACAGGCCGTTCTCCCGTTTTGCCGAGATGGCGCGAGTGCGGGTCCGCACCTCGCCGCCTTTGCGGACGACCATCTGCGCGTTGGCCAGCACCAGGCGGGCATCGTCGACCCAGCAGTCGGAATATTCGAAACCGCGCACAATTTCGGGCTTAAGTACCGATTCTGCGCCAAAACGCAAGCCGGTGGATCCCGGCAGACTGGTGCGTTTGCCCAGATGATCGTACATAAACAAGCCGATGCGGATCATCCATGCCGGACGCAGATGCGGGCGATGCGGGAGACGAAAGCGCATCGGGAAGGCGATATGCGGGGCCATTTTTAACAGCACTTCGCGTTCGGCCAGCGCTTCGCTGACCAGGCGGAACTCATAGTGTTCGAGGTAGCGTAGCCCGCCGTGGATCAGTTTGGAACTGGCGCTGGAGGTGGCGCAGGCGAGATCGCGCGCTTCCAGCATCAGTACGGATAAACCACGCCCGGCGGCATCTGCCGCGATACCGGCACCGTTGATGCCTCCGCCTATCACAATCAGATCTTTGGTTTCCACGTTCTTACCCTCTCACACTTTCGTTTAAGCTCACAAATGCTCGATATCGCTCACTATAGCAAACAAACGCGCTTTTGGTAACATCAAAAAAACATTTTGGAGTGATGGGTGTAACATATTGGCGTTTCTTTACCGCCTGACGGTACACTACAGGGTAAAATTGGGCCGGCCACTGCCCGTCATGACGAGAAAGAGAAGAGAACCATGGAACAGTTTGAATGTATCAACGTTGAAGAAGCGCACCAGAAACTGCATCAGCAGACGGCGGTTTTGGTCGATATCCGCGATCCGCAAAGCTATGCGATGGGCCATACGCCGGGCGCGTTTCATCTGACCAACGATACCCTGGGCGCGTTTATGCGTGACAACGACTTTGACACGGCGGTGATGGTGATGTGCTATCACGGCAACAGCAGCAAGGGCGCCGCGCAGTATCTGCTGCAGCAGGGGTTTGATAAGGTCTACAGCGTTGACGGCGGGTTCGACGCCTGGCATCGCCATTTCCCGGCGGAAGTGGCGCACGGGACGTTTTAACGACTGGCAGGTATACTATCTCCCTTTGTGTGGAATAAGCGATTCGCTGCATGTTAATGATTACCTCTTTTGCCAACCCGCGCGTGGCCCAGGCGTTTGTCGATTATATGGCGACGCAGGGGATTATCCTGACTATCCAGCAGCACACCCAGAGCGACGTCTGGCTGGCTGATGAGAGTCAGGCCGGGCGCGTCAGGGCTGAGCTGGCGCGTTTTCTCGAAAATCCGGCGGACCCGCGCTATCTGGCGGCGAGCTGGCAGTCCGGACAGACCAACAGCGGGTTGCGCTATCAGCGCTTTCCTTTCTTTGCCACGCTGCGGCATAACGCCGGCCCGTTCACCTGGGCGATTCTGCTGATCTGCATCGCGGTGTTCATCCTGCAAAATCTGCTGGGCGATCAGCCGGTGATGATTTGGCTGGCCTGGCCCTACGATCCTTCGCTGCAGTTCGAAGCCTGGCGCTATTTCAGCCATGCTTTCATGCATTTCTCGCTGATGCATATTCTCTTCAACCTGCTATGGTGGTGGTATCTCGGCGGCGCGGTGGAAAAGCGCATCGGCAGCGGCAAGCTGGTGGTGATCACCGTCATCAGCGCCCTGCTGAGCGGCTTTGTGCAGCATCAGTTTAGCGGCCCATGGTTTGGCGGGCTGTCGGGCGTGGTTTACGCGCTGATGGGCTATGTCTGGCTGCGGGGCGAGCGCGATCCGCAGAGCGGTATTTATCTGCAGCGCGGGTTGATACTCTTCTCTTTAGTGTGGTTAATTGCTGGCTGGTTTGACGTTTTCGGCATGGCGATCGCCAACGGCGCGCACGTGGCTGGTCTGGCGACCGGCCTGGCGATGGCGTTTGTCGATACCTTGCATGGGCGAAAACGCGCATAAAGACTTACCGACAGGGGTCGGGTAGGCGACATTTTTCCAGGGATATTTCATGAAACAAACACAACGTCATGACGCCATTATCGAGCTGGTAAAAAAACAGGGTTACGTCAGCACGGAAGAGCTGGTTGAGCAGTTCGCGGTCAGCCCGCAGACCATCCGCCGCGACCTGAACGATTTAGCCGAACAGAAAATGATCCTCCGTCATCACGGCGGCGCGGCGCTGCCCTCCAGCTCGGTGAACACCTCCTGGCACGATCGCAAAGCGACCCAGACGGCGGAGAAAGAGCGTATCGCCCGGCGGGTGGCCAGCGAGATCCCGGACGGGGCGACGCTGTTTATCGATATCGGCACCACGCCGGAAGCGGTGGCGCACGCCCTGCTCGATCACAACGATTTGCGGATTGTGACCAATAACCTGAACGTCGCCAACACGCTGATGGTGAAAGAGGACTTCCGCATTATTCTCGCCGGCGGCGAACTGCGCAGCCGCGACGGCGGGATCATCGGGGAAGCCACCCTCGACTTTATCTCGCAGTTCCGTCTCGACTTCGGCATTCTCGGCATCAGCGGCGTCGACAGCGATGGCTCGCTGCTGGAGTTTGATTATCATGAAGTGCGCACCAAGCGCGCGATTATTGAGAATTCACGCCACGTGATGCTGGTGGTGGATCATACCAAGTTTGGCCGTAACGCGATGGTCAACATGGGCAGCATCAGCATGGTCGATGCGGTCTATACCGATGTGCTGCCCCCGGCGGGCGTGCTCAAGGTCATCACCGATAACAACCTCCAGCTCGAGCTGTGCTAAGCGACAACGGCGTCGTCAGACGCCGTATCCCATCATCTTAAGCAACTGCTGGGCATGCTGCACCGCGTCCTGACGGTGGGCGACGCCCAGTTTCTGATACAGGTTGCGAATATGGGTCTTGATGGTGGTGGCCGCCACGTCAAGCTCGCCGGCAATCTGCTCGTTGCTGTAGCCGGAATAGATTAAGCCAAGCACCTGCCATTCGCGCTGGGTCAGCGGGCTGGTGCGGATAAGCTCCGGCACCTCCGGGTGATTCAGCAGCCGCTCGACGAACCCTTCGTCAAAGTGGGCGAATTTGTGGCGATGATGCTGGTTGATGTCGCGCAGAATGCGCTGGGCGCGATGCTGCTCCAGCTCCGGCAGGGTGTTCAGCTGGATCAGCTGGCGCAGCTGCTGGGCCATCGCCTCGCCTTCAATCACAAAGTGGTTGATAAAGCCGGTGCGGTTGGCGAGCGTCAGGGCTTCCAGCAGGGCTTTCTGCGCTTCGCTCTTGCGTCCTGCCTGCCAGTACAGCTGGTTGAGCAGCAGCAGGTTGCGGTTGAGATCGCTCATCAAACGTAGTGAACGCGCATTTTCGTTCAGCTCTTCCAGCACCATTTCCGCCGGTTCGAAATCGCCCAGCAGGATCTGCGCGCGGGCAATATTGCGCCACTGGCTCTGCAGGAAGTGGTTATTGGCGAATTCCGGCTTCGGCGTCTGGCGCAGCCAGTTGGCCGCCGCGGTTTTATCGCCGGTCATCTGCCAGTAGATCACCCGCACCTTGTCGGCGTTGGAGACCCAGTCGCTGTGGTAGTGACCGTTACCGAGCAGGTTTTCCAGCCGGTTCAGGTGGCTACGGGCATTATCCAGATCGCCGCGCGCCAGCGAGCATTGCACCATCAGCGCCAGGCACTGCAGCTGCTGCTGCGGTTGATAAGTTGAGAGAACCGCCATCCCCTGGCGGGCGCAGGCTTCAGCCTCGTCGAGGCGCGCCCATGCCCACAGCAGCTGAGAGCGGATGCGCAGCAGGAACTCATGCATCGGCAGCTGCTCAAGATGCTGTTCGCGTACCAGATGGAAGGCTTTCTCCTGGCTCTCCCAGGCGGCCTGCAGGAAGCCCTGGGCGAACAGAATTTCGCTTTGCTGAATGATGCTCCACAGGGCGTAATGCCAGACGTCGTGACG
Source organism: Klebsiella sp. GB_Kp056 (assembly GCF_040064755.1). Taxonomy (NCBI): domain Bacteria; kingdom Pseudomonadati; phylum Pseudomonadota; class Gammaproteobacteria; order Enterobacterales; family Enterobacteriaceae; genus Klebsiella; species Klebsiella sp. GB_Kp056. The sequence continues at coordinate 37,102 of NZ_JBEAJA010000070.1, forward strand.
GCGGGCCATCTGTTCGGTCTGCTGCATCACGGCGAGAGATTTGGTCAGTTTCCCCTTACAGTGGAGGACTTCGCCATGTACCGAGGTGGCGACGATGCGGCTGTAATAGTTGGCCAGCGGCAGCTCTTCCAGCGCCACCATCGACAGACGTTCCGCTTCGTCCTGGTCGCCGTCGTTAATCGCCACCTGCGCGCGCAGGGCGTTGAAGTCGCCATGCATCGCGGTATCCATTTCGACGCTCATCTCCTGCTCGGCGCGCGCCAGCAGGGTGTTGACTTCGCTGTAGCGATGCTGGCTCTGCATCAGCCAGGCCTGCAGCAGGATCAGGCGCGGATTTTCCAGCAGATTTGACCAGGGCAGCGCCGACAGCGACTGCTCCAGCAGACCCAGTTCGCTATGGTTGAACATGCCCCAGGCGTGATTGAGCAAGATATCGCGCAGCATTTTGGCATCGCCGGCCGCCAGCGCATGGTGGATGGCCTCGCTGGGGAAGCCTTGCGCCATCCAGCTCTCCGCCGCGGCGCGGTGGATCTCCGGCAGTTCAACCGCCAGCTCCCACTGACAGCGCTGGCGCAGGAAACTGCCAAACAGCGGGTGATAGCGGAACCATTCGCCGGAATCATCCATCCGCTGCAGGAACAGCCCCTGACGTTCGATCTCCTCCAGCTGCATCTGGCCATTCTCTTCGCCGGTGACGCGCACGATTAACGCGTCGTTCATTGAGCGCAGCAGAGAGCTCTTCAGCAAAAAGTTGCGCGTGCGGGCGTCGACGTTATCCAGCACTTCATCCACCAGATAATCCGACAGATGGCTGGCGTTAATCCCGGCGAGGCGACGGGCGGAGTGTTGGGCGGAGGAGTTATTCTGGCGGGCGGAGAGGGCGATGAGCTGCAGCGCGGTGGCCCACCCGGCGACGTCGTCGCACAGCCGACTGCTGTCGTCGGCTTCGATAGGCGACGTCAGACGACAGTCGAAAAATTGTTTCGCTTCCTGGTGGGTAAAGGCCAGCTGCTGGCTGCCAATCTCCAGCAGCTGATCGCGGACGCGCAGGTTGGCAATGCCCAGCTGCGGCAGGTTCCGCGACAGGACCACGAGGGTCATATTCTCCGGCTGATGGCGCAGGAAAAAGCGCATCGCGTCATGGATCACCGGATTATTGATCAGGTGATAATCATCAATGACGAGGTACAGCGGGCGCTGCCAGTCGGCGAGTTCAATAAACAGCTGCGCAAAAAGAGAGGAGAGGCTGGCGTACTGGCGCTTTTGCACCATCGCTTCACTGGCCGCGCAGTGGTTGCCGGTGGCCTGCTGGATCGCCGCGATCAGATAGCTGGCAAAACGCTCCTGCTGGTTGTCGCCTTCGTCCAGCGAAAACCACCCAAGATCGTTTTTACCTGCGGCCCACTGAGAAATGAGCGTTGTTTTACCGTACCCGGCAGGACTGGTGATCAGCACGAGACGATAATTGTTCGCGCCGGAAAGTTTCGCCAGTAAACGCTCACGAACCACGGTGTGTTCAAGGCGAACCGGACGACTTAATTTGGACGGAATCAACATAGTTCTACATTTCGCTGTGCAAGAGAGAGGTTGCGATTTTTTTTGCGCTTCGTAATTAATATCTAATAAGGTCGGTGATTATGAAATTTATTGCAAGTTATGTCCGAAGTTTATGCTCTTGAATTTGCTCTATGTCACAAATTTCGACATTGGTTGCGAATGGGTAAAAATCGCAGGCAGGACTCGTCCTCAGCGGTTTTTAGCCGGCAGCTGGCGGAGCGGGGAGAGATTTATTTTATATCGGGAGTAGTTGTTTGTTTTTATTAAATTATTGTCAGTGATTTCTTAGAAGTAATCTTTTTTGCGGATTAATGTGATGAAATGTGCTTATTTTCCCGGAGGTCGCAATTCATTTTTTTAATAACCAGGCGAAAGGCGGGAAGCGTTTTGCCGCGTAGTGGCCTGTAACAAATTTTTACCCTGCACAGGTGACATCTCGACTGTCATACAGCGGTGATTTTTACAGCATATTTTGGCCTTCTCACCCACACTATAGTGGCCAGGATCACACTTTTCGCTCATCCCCGGTACTCCTCCCTGTCTAATCCCCGTCGGGATGAGGACGATGAATCGGGAGGTCGGCACACTAGCGCCATCGTTTTAGTAAAGGACCCGGATCTCATTATGTCACAGACTTCATTTAACAAAGCTCAGTTTCAGGCTGCACTGACGCGTCAGTGGCAGCGTTTTGGTTTACAGTCCGCTTCCGAGATGACGCAGCGTCAATGGTGGCGCGCCGTCAGCGGAGCGCTGGCGGAACTTCTGTCGGCGCAGCCGGTGGCAAAACCAGCGCAAGGACAACGTCACGTTAACTACATCTCGATGGAGTTTCTGATTGGTCGCCTGACAGGCAACAACCTGCTCAACCTGGGCTGGTACGAGGGCGTAAGCGACGCGCTGAAAGGCTATGACGTCAACCTCACCGATCTGCTGGAAGAAGAGACCGACCCGGCGCTGGGTAACGGCGGCCTGGGCCGTCTGGCAGCCTGCTTCCTCGACTCCATGGCGACCGTGGGGCAGTCGGCGACCGGCTACGGCCTCAATTACCAGTATGGTCTGTTCCGCCAATCCTTTGACGATGGCCAGCAGAAGGAAGCCCCGGACGACTGGGGTCGCAGCAGCTACCCGTGGTTCCGCCATAACGAGGCGCTGGATGTCCAGGTCGGCATCGGCGGCAAAGTCAGCAAAAACGGCGAATGGCAGCCGGCGTTCGTCATTACCGGCGAAGCCTGGGACCTGCCGGTGCTCGGCTATCGCAACAACGTCGCCCAGCCGCTGCGTCTGTGGCAGGCCAAACACGCCCATCCGTTTAACCTGACCAAATTCAACGACGGCGATTTCCTGCGCGCCGAGCAGCAGGGCATCGACGCGGAAAAACTGACTAAGGTGCTGTACCCGAACGACAACCATCAGGCCGGTAAAAAACTGCGCCTGATGCAGCAGTACTTCCAGTGCGCCTGCTCAGTGGCCGATATCCTGCGTCGTCATCATCTGGCAGGCCGCAAGCTGGCCGAGCTGGCGGATTACGAAGTGATCCAGCTGAACGATACGCACCCGACCATCGCCATCCCGGAACTGCTGCGCGTGCTGATCGACGAGCACCAGCTGAGCTGGGACGACGCCTGGGCGATCACCAGCAAAACCTTTGCTTACACCAACCATACCCTGATGCCGGAAGCGCTGGAGTGCTGGGATGAGAAGCTGGTGAAAGCGCTGCTGCCGCGCCATATGCAGATCATCAACGCGATTAACGACAAATTTAAACTGCTGGTGGACAAAACCTGGCCGGGCGATAAGCAGGTCTGGGCGAAACTGGCGGTGGTGCATGACAAACAGGTGCGGATGGCCAACATGTGCGTGGTGGGCGGTTTTGCCGTCAACGGCGTGGCGGCGCTGCACTCGGACCTGGTGGTGAAAGATCTGTTCCCGGAATATAACCAGCTGTGGCCGAACAAATTCCATAACGTGACCAACGGCATCACGCCGCGCCGCTGGATCAAGCAGTGCAACCCGGCGCTGGCCACGCTGCTGGATGAGACGCTGAAAAAAGAGTGGGCCAATGACCTCGACCAGCTGATCAATCTGGAAAAATACGCTGACGATGCGGCATTCCGTCAGACTTATCGCGATATCAAGCAGGCCAACAAAGTTCATCTGGCTGAGTTTGTGAAGCAACGTACCGGGATTGAGATCAACCCGCAGGCGATTTTCGACATTCAGATCAAACGTCTGCACGAGTACAAGCGTCAGCACCTCAACCTGCTGCATATCCTTGCGCTGTACAAAGAGATCCGCGAAAACCCGCAGGCCGACCGCGTTCCGCGCGTCTTCCTGTTCGGCGCGAAAGCGGCGCCGGGCTACTATCTGGCGAAAAACATTATTTTTGCCATCAACAAGGTAGCGGAAGCGATCAACAACGACCCGAAAGTCGGCGATAAGCTGAAAGTGGTCTTCCTGCCGGACTATTGTGTATCGGCTGCGGAAAAACTGATCCCGGCGGCGGATATCTCCGAGCAGATCTCCACCGCGGGCAAAGAAGCCTCTGGCACCGGCAACATGAAGCTGGCGCTGAACGGCGCGCTGACCGTCGGGACGCTGGATGGCGCCAACGTGGAAATCGCCGAGCAGGTCGGTGAAGAGAACATCTTTATCTTCGGCCACACGGTAGAAGAAGTGAAAGCCCTGAAAGCGAAAGGCTACGATCCGCTGAAATGGCGTAAAAAAGACAAACTGCTCGATGCAGTGCTTAAGGAGCTGGAGAACGGCACCTATAGCAACGGCGATAAGCATGCCTTCGACCAGATGCTGCATAGTCTGCTGCAGGGCGGCGACCCGTATCTGGTGCTGGCCGATTTCGAAGCCTACGTGGCGGCGCAAAAACGGGTAGATGAGCTGTATCGCGACCAGGAGGCCTGGACCCGCGCGACAATCCTCAACACCGCGCGCTGCGGCATGTTCAGCTCCGACCGCTCGATCCGCGATTATCAGCAACGTATCTGGCAGGCGAAACGCTAAAGGAAGGCCTATGGAGAGTAAACGCCTCGATAATGCCGCGCTGGCGGCGGGCATCAGCCCCAGCTATATCAACGCGCACGGCAAGCCGCAGTCTATCGCGGCTGTCACCAAACAGCGTCTGCTGGATGCGATGCATCGCTCAACCGCCGCCACGAAAGTGGCGGTTAACCCGCTGCCGAACGTGAAGATCTTCACCCACGGCAAAAAAATGTCGCTGCCGGTGGCAGGACGCGGTGAGTATCAGTGGATCCTGACCACTGAGGACGGTAAGCAGTATCAGGGTAAAACCCGCGGCGGCGAGACGCTGCCGCTGCCAGCCAGACTGCCGGAGGGGTATCACTCCCTGACGCTCACCCAGGAGGGGGAGCGCTGGCACTGCCGGACCATCGTCGCCCCGGCCCGCTGCTATGAGCCGCAGCCGCTGAAAGAGGGGAAAAAGCTGTGGGGCACCTGCGTGCAGCTGTATACCCTGCGTTCGGAGAAAAACTGGGGGATCGGCGATTTTGGCGATCTGCGCGCCATGCTCCCGGAAATCGCCCGCCGCGGCGGGTCGTTTATTGGCCTCAACCCGATCCATGCCCTCTATCCGGCGAACCCGGAGAGCGCCAGTCCGTATAGCCCGTCTTCACGGCGCTGGCTGAACGTCATCTACATCGACGTCAACGCGGTTGAAGATTTCCAGCGTAGCGAAGAGGCGCAGGCGTGGTGGCAGTCCGCTGCGACCCAGCAGGCCTTGCAGGCGGCGCGGCAAACGGATGATGTGGATTACACCGCCGTCACCACGCTGAAAATGACCGCGCTGCGTATGGCGTGGAAACGATTCTCCCGTCGTGAAGATGAACAGATGACGGCGTTCCGCGAGTTTGTTCTGCGCGAAGGGGAAAGCCTCTACTGGCAGGCCGCTTTCGATGCGCTGCACGCCTGGCAGGTTCAACAGGACCCGCTGCGCTGGGGCTGGCCGGCCTGGCCGAAGGCCTTTCAGGATATCGACAGCCCGGAGGTGAAAGCCTTCTGCGTCGAGCATGAGGACGACGTCAGTTTCTATCTCTGGCTGCAGTGGCTGGCCTGGAGCCAGTTTGCCGCCTGCTGGGAAACCAGCCAGCGCGACGGGATGCCGATCGGCCTCTACCGCGATCTGGCGGTGGGCGTCGCCGAAGGCGGGTCGGAGACCTGGTGCGACCGTGAGCTGTACTGTCTGAAAGCGTCCGTGGGCGCGCCGCCGGATATTCTGGGCCCGCTGGGCCAGAACTGGGGCCTGCCGCCGATGGATCCGCATATTATTGCCGCTCGCGCCTATGAGCCGTTTATCGACCTGCTGCGCGCCAATATGCAGAACTGCGGCGCGCTGCGTATCGATCACGTGATGTCGGTGCTGCGTCTGTGGTGGATCCCCTATGGTGAAACCGCCGACCATGGCGCTTACGTTCAGTATCCCGTCGACGATCTGCTGTCGCTTCTGGCGCTGGAAAGCCAGCGTCATCGCTGCATGGTGATCGGCGAAGATCTGGGCACGGTACCGGTGGAGATCGTCAGCAAGTTACGCAACAGCGGCGTCTATTCGTATAAGGTGCTCTATTTTGAGAGTGATGCAGAGAAAACGTTCCGCGCGCCGGCGCTGTACCCGGAGCAATCAATGGCTGTGGCGACGACGCACGACCTGCCCACCCTCCGCGGCTACTGGGAAAGCGGCGATCTGACGTTAGGCAAAGCGCTGGGTCTCTATCCTGATGAGGTGGTGCTGCGCGGGCTGTACCAGGACCGTGAGCTGGCGAAGCAAGGGCTGCTGGATGCGCTGCATAAGTACGGCTGTCTGCCCAAGCGTGCCGGCCATAAGGCCTCCCTGATGAGCATGACGGGGATCCTCAACCGGGGGATGCAACGTTATATTGCCGACAGCAACAGCGCCCTGCTGGGCCTGCAGCCGGAAGACTGGCTGGAGATGGCGTCGCCGGTCAATATTCCGGGCACCAGCACTGAGTACCCAAACTGGCGCCGGAAGCTGTCCGTCACCCTTGAGCAGATGTTTGCCGATGAACAGGTCAATAAGCTGATTAAGGATCTGGATAAACGGCGCAAGGCGGCGAGCAAAAAAGCCGCCTCCTGATGACTCCCCGCCGCGCGCACCTCAGCGCGGCGAAGAGTATGTCCGATAAAAAAGGCCGGTCCGCATGATGCGGACCGGCCTTTTTCTATGGCGGGAGTAACCTTACACCACCATCCCCAGCAGCAGACAGCCTACCAGGCCGCAGACCGAGATAATGGTTTCCAGCACCGACCAGGACCTGATGGTCTCGCCGATGGTCAGGTTAAAGTACTCTTTGAACAGCCAGAAGCCCGGATCGTTCACGTGGGAGAAGATAACGCTGCCGGAGCCGACCGCGATAACCATCAGCTCCGGGCTGACGCCGGTGGTGGCGATCAGCGGCGCGGCGATCCCGCCCGCGGTGATGGCGGCAACGGTCGCCGAACCCAGCGCGATACGCAGCACCGCGGCGATGGACCAGGCCATAAACAGCGGAGACATATTCGATTCGTGCATGATAGAAGCGATATATTTATCCATGCCGCTATCCACCAGCACCTGTTTGAAGGCGCCGCCGCCGCCGATGATCAACAGCATCATGGCGATGATTTTAATCGAAGAGGTCAGGGTATCGTTGATCTGCTCCATGGAGCGGCCGCGGTTCAAACCGAAGGTGAACAGGGCGATCAGTACCGCAATCAGGGTGGCCATGACCGGGTCGCCGAAGAACTCGGCAATCGGCAGGAAGGCGTGGCCCTTCGGCAGGATCATCTCGGCAACGGCGCGCATCGCCATCAGGATCACCGGAACCAGCGAGGTCCAGACGCTGACGCCAAAGCCAGGCATCTCTTCTTCAGTGAACACTTTCGGGTTATGCAGGCCTTCCGGGATCGGCTTATCAATGCCTTTCAGGAATCGGGCGAAAACCGGGCCGGCGAGAATAACCGTCGGGATAGCCAGAATGGTGCCGTAGAGCAGCGTTTTACCCATATCGGCGTGGAAGATGGTGGCGATCGCGGTCGGACCCGGGTGCGGCGGCAGGAAGCCATGGGTGACGGAGAGCGCGGCGGCCATCGGTACGCCGACGTACAGCAGCGGAATACGGGCCGAGGCGGCGATGGTAAACACCAGCGGCAGCATCAGCACGAAGCCCACCTCATAGAACAGGGCGAAACCGACGGTGAAGCCGGTCAGGACCACGGCCCATTGAATATGCTTCTTACCGAATTTATTGATAAGCGTGGTGGCGATACGCTGCGCGCCGCCGCAGTCTGCCAGCAGCTTACCGAGCATAGCGCCGAAGCCCATGATCAGCGCGAGGCTGCCAAGGGTACCGCCGACGCCGTTCTTGATGGAGACGATCACTTTATCCAGCGGCATACCCTGCATTAATCCGACGGCGAGCGCCACCAGAACCAGCGCAATGAAGCCGTTCATTTTGAAACGGATCATTAACAGCAATAACAGGGCAACCCCGATAGCAACGATGATTAATGGCATGATTTACCTGGCCTTAATTTGTTATGGGTAACGTCAAAGTTTCAACCTTTACAACATTTGCTCCGTCAGGGAGCAAAATAGTCTGGCACCGTAAACGCTTGCATTATCCTTACCCAGAGAAAGGATAGCTGGCTATTTTTTTGCCGGTGGCGCCTGAAGGGGATGATACGGGTAACATGTGAGGGTTGAGAATCACCTGGCGGGGGAAAATGTTAAATATGAGACTTAAGTCATACTCTTTCCCCGGTTTTTGCCGGTCGTTTAGCGGGAGATGTTGCGCGGTAACACAGAAAGGAGAAAGGAGAGCCGGCGACAGGCTGCCGCCGGAGGGAAGGCTTAGTAGTAGGAGTGCTCGCCGCGCTGGTGCTCGGTCAGATCGCGAACCCCTTTCAGCTCCGGAAACTCGTTCAGCAGCTGTTTTTCAATACCTTCTTTCAGGGTCACGTCGACCATCGAGCAGCCGTTGCATCCGCCGCCGAACTGAAGGATAGCCAGACCGTCGTCGGTGATCTCCATCAGCGACACGCGGCCGCCGTGCCCGGCCAGCTGCGGGTTAATCTGCGACTGCAGCAGGTACTCGACGCGCTCCATCAGCGGGGCATCGTCAGCGACTTTGCGCATTTTGGCGTTCGGCGCTTTCAGGGTCAGCTGCGAGCCAAGCTGGTCGGTGACGAAATCAATTTCAGCGTCTTCCAGATAGGGCGCGCTGAGCTCATCGACATAGGCGGTCAGCTGTTCAAATTTCAGCGCCGTGTCGGTGTCTTCCACCGCATCCGGTGGGCAGTAGGATACGCCGCACTCAGCGTTTGGGGTGCCGGGATTAATCACAAATACGCGAATTTGCGTCCCTTCTTCCTGATTTGCCAGCAGTTTGGCAAAGTGCGCTTGTGCAGCATCGGAAATACGGATCATAGCGTTGGCCTAATAGTTGACTATTTTACTGGGTTATAATACGCCCATCAGCGGGGGTCTACAAGGTACGGCATACACACCATACCTGAACCGTCGCGGCGCCGTTTCGCAAAAGCAGGCGGGATATCTCGGCGACGGTGCTGCCGGTCGTGACGACATCATCCACCAGAGCGATATGGAGTCCCTGCACGGCAAATTCAAGCTGAAAGGCATTTTTCAGGTTCTGCCTGCGCAGGCGGGCATTAAGCGAATGCTGCACGGCGCCCGCTCGCTGGCGCGTCAGGCCGTCGCGACGCCAGACGCACCCACGCCAGCGGGCTAACGGTCGGCACAGCTCATCGCACTGATTATAACCCCGGCGCCAGCGGCGGCGATGCCCCAGCGGCACGCCGACCAGCGCGTCTACCGGCGGCAAATCGTCACGCTGTTTAAGGCGCAGCAGCAGCAGGCGCGCCAGGGCGGGGCCCAGTTCCGGACGATGGTGAAACTTCAGCTGCCGCACCAGATCGCTCAGCGGCGGACGATAGTCATTGACCGCCACCATCCGATGCCAGGGAGGCGGCTTTTGCAGGCAGCGGCCGCAGGGATGCCGGGACATTGCCGACGGCAGCCCGCACTGCGGGCAGAGCGGGGGGCAGGCGAGCAGGGCGCGGCTGCAGCGAGAGCAGATCCCCCAGCGGGCGACCGCCAGCGGCATTTGGCATAGCCAGCATAAGCTGTGTGCTGTTAGCATGTTTGGCCTTCTGTCCAGTAAAAAAGAGAACGGTAACGGATGAACGACATCTGGTGGCAAACAATCGGCGAAGGTGATTGTCATCTTGTGCTGCTGCACGGCTGGGGGCTGAACGCTCAGGTCTGGGATTGCATCACGCCGCAGCTGGCTTCGCATTTTACCCTTCACCTGGTGGACCTGCCGGGCTATGGCCGTAGCGGCGGGTTTGGGGCGATGTCGCTGGAGGCGATGGCGCAGCGGGTGCTGGAGCAGGCTCCGCCTCAGGCGGTGTGGCTGGGCTGGAGCCTGGGCGGGCTGGTGGCCAGCCAGATAGCGATAAGGTGCCCGCAACGGGTGCAGGCGCTGGTAACGGTCGCCTCTTCCCCCTGTTTCGCGGCCCATGAGGACTGGCCGGGCATCAAGCCGGAGGTGCTGGCCGGGTTTCAGCAGCAGCTGAGCGAGGATTTCCAGCGTACCGTCGAGCGGTTCCTCGCCCTGCAAACCATGGGAACGGAGAGCGCCCGTCAGGATGCGCGGGCGTTAAAGCAGGCGGTGCTCTCGCTGCCGATGCCTTCCGCTGAGGCGCTGAACGGCGGTCTGGAGATCCTCAGAACCGTCGATCTGCGTCAGGCGCTGGTCGGACTGCCGATGCCGTTTCTGCGGCTGTACGGTCGGCTGGACGGGCTGGTGCCGCGCAAGATTGTCCCGCTGCTGGATAAGCTATGGCCGGATAGTGAGTCCATTCTCTTTGACAAGGCAGCGCATGCGCCGTTTGTTTCCCATCCCGCGGCCTTCTGCGAGCCGCTGCTGGCGTTGAAAAAACGGCTGGGGTAATTTTTTTTGCCGCGCCATGGTAAAAGGGCCATTCACAGCAATACTTAGGTTGTTACGGTGGTTGATTATTTCATTCCGCCACCGTGACCTAAAATAACAACCTAATGGAGAGTAGAGGCTATGAAACTTGTTACAGGAATGGTTGCATCTCTGGTGATTGGCTGTCTGTCTTTTGGCGCATTCGCAGCGAAAGAGATCCAAAAAGAGGACGTGGCGAAGATGAATCTGACCAAGGTCGGCAGCATCACGACCTCAAGGACGACCTCGCCGATGGACGCCCGACGCGATCTGTCGAAAAAAGCCGATGAGCTGGGTGGAAAATACTTTGTGGTGATTGCCGGGCAGAAAAACGAAAAAACCGTTCACGCTAACGCTGACGTGTATAAATAATCCAGTCATAAAAAACGGGCCTGCTGGCCCGTTTTTCCCTGCTGTCGCACTCGTTTTATCCCGTGGCGCTGGCAGACCTTACTCCCTTCATCGCAGCGCCCACCACTCCTGCTGGCACGCCGCTTTCCCTTCAGGACAGCTTTTACAGCTGCCGGAGAGACAGCCTTCGCTGGTTTCGCTGATCCGTACCACCTTACCCATGGCTTCCATGCGTTCGAGCATGGCGTCAATCAGCGGCTGAGGCGTCCGCAGGCGGGCGCTGAGCTGTTTCGCCTCCATGCGGCCCTGCAGGGCCAGCATATCGCGGACTTCCATTAACGACGCCACAGATCCTCCTTAGTGGCAATCGCCAGCCGGGCTGGAACAGCAGGAGGCCGGCGTTTTCCGGGTGGCCAGCAGCGAGACGTCAACCCGGCTGCGCGCCCGACGCAGCAGACCGAAGAGCACCACGTTGAACAATATCACCGCCAGGATACACACCAGGCTGTAGCGCGGGTGGTCGCTAAAGCTGACGGTCTGGTAGTAGAGCGTCGAGAGCGAATAGGCGATATTGAGTCCCCACAGAATGGAGAAGGTCATCCAGCCGCGGCTCGATTCGCGGGCGATGGCCCCCATCACCGAGATGCAGGGGATATAGAGAAGAACGAAGATCAGGTAACTGTAAGCCGCCGCGGCGCTGCCAAATTTACTGCCCATCACGCCCATCGCGCCGGTGGCCATTTCGCCATCGCCTTTGCTGGCTTCGATGGGGTTGGCCAGGACGCTGAGGCTGAAGGTGTCTTTCAGTCCCTGCCATGTTTCGTCGACGGCGGCCAGCAGTTCCTCGCCGAGGCTGAAGGTCTGCGGATTGAACTCCTCGTTCTGGATATCTTCGGCGGTATAGAGGGTGTTCAGCGTACCGACCACCACCTCCTTCGCCATCGCGCCGGTAAACAGGCCCACGGTGGCCTGCCAGTTATCTTCATGCACGCCTATCGGCTTAAACAGCGGAGTGATGACCCGGCTCACCGAGGCCAGCGCGGAGTCGTTGATGTTGTCGACGACCTTACCGCTCAGCGAGAAGCTGTTCAGCGCGCTGAGGAAGATGCTGACAATGACGATCACCTTCCCGGCGCGCAGCACAAAGCCTTTCAGGCGCTGCCAGGTCTGGATAATCAGGCTCTTAATATGCGGGACGTGGTACACCGGCAGCTCCATCACGAACGGCGAGGCTTCGCCGCGCATAATGGTGTGCTTCAGCATCAGGCCGGTGAGAATGGCCATCACAATGCCCAGCACGTAGAGCGAGAAGACCGCCAGCGCGCCGTTCTGACCAAAGAAGGCGGCCGCGAAGACGGCGAAGATCGCCAGCCGCGCGCCGCAGGACATAAACGGCGCCATCATAATGGTCATCAGACGTTCGCGCGGGGCGTCGAGGGTGCGGGCGCCCATCACCGACGGCACGTTGCAGCCGAAACCGACAATCAACGGGACAAAGGATTTCCCCGGCAGGCCGAGAGCTTGCATCAGGCGGTCCATGACAAAGGCGGCGCGCGCCATGTAGCCGGAGTCCTCGAGGAAGGAGAGGAACAGATACATCATGCCGATCTGCGGCACCAGCGGCAGTACGGTGTTGATACCGCCGCCGATCCCCTGGGCGAGGAAGACGGTCAGCCAGTCCGGGAAGTGCAGGGTGTAACCCAGCCATTGAATACCGTGAATAAAGACCGCGACCGAGCCGGCGTCGAAAATCGGCTGCAGCGCGCCGCCGATGTTGATGGCCAGCAGGAACATCAGGTACATAACAAAGAGAAAAATCGGCAACCCGAGGAAGCGGTTGAGGATCACTTTGTCCATCGCCGCGGTGAAGCGGCTTGGCTCGGCGGTCAGGGTGTTACTGACGGCGTCGCAAATGGCGGCGATGGTCTGATAGCGCGCGTCAGCGATATGCAGAGCCGGGTCGTCGATCTCGTCGCTGAGATTCGCCAGGGCGATATCCAGTTTATCGGCGGCGTCGCCGGCATAGGCCCGGCTGTAGATGTCGCCCTCCAGCATCTGCAGACCGAGCCAGCGCCGCTGCCGGGCCGGGATCTGCGCTGACATCTGCTGCGCCAGCAGGTCGGCTTCGCGCAGCAGCGGCTGTGGATAGTGGACCAGCTCGATATCGCTGTTCGCCTGATGACGGTCGAGGGCAATCTTCAGCGCTTCGATCCCGCGTCCGCGGGTCGAAACCAGCGGAATGACCGGGCAGCCGAGGCGTGCGGCGAGGGCATCGATATCGATACGCACCTGCTGCTTTTCGGCAATATCCAGCATGTTCAGCGCCACGACGCAGGGGATCCCCAGCTCGAGCAGCTGCAGCGTCAAATAGAGGTTTCGCTCGAGGTTGGAGGCATCGACCACGTTAATCAGCATGTCGGCGTCGCCGCTGAGGATGTAGTGGCAGGCGATCTGCTCGTCCAGCGAGGTTTGCGAAGAGATGGTGGTCAGAGAGTAGGTTCCCGGGAGGTCGACCAGCGTGACCTGGTGGTCAGTGGTGGCGAACACGCCCTCTTTACGCTCAACGGTGACCCCGGCCCAGTTGCCCACGTGCTGGCGGGCGCCGGTCAGCTGATTAAACAGGGTAGTCTTGCCGGAATTAGGATTACCAATTAAACCAACGGTTAATTTTTTCATATTTCAAACTCTTGTGCCGGGTCAGCCGTTATTGTGCAACCGCTTCCAGTTCGATTAAGGCGAGATCTTTTTTGCGTAATACCAGACTGACGCGTCGGGTTTCAATATGAACAGGATCGCCGAGCGGCGCCACGCGCACCACATGAAAAGAGGATCCGGGCAGCATGCCGAGGGAGAGCAATTTCTGACGGTATGCTGGGCTAATATCGCGGGAAAATCCGGTAATTTTCCACGCACTATCAGGTGTGAATTGCATAGGGCCTACTTGTCTATCGCTAACCGAAGAAGAATTTTCCGGACGCCTGGAGGCAGTTGCGCCGGGGACCGTAGCCAACGAAAAAGAAAAAACATTCTGCAAGCGATGATAATGAGAATGGTTTTTATCATCAATACATATGATGCGCTTTATGCCATTTTTAAAGTGAAATTCACCTTTTTATTGATATGCCGCAAAGTCCGCCTGTGATCGAAAATATGCGAAATATTATTTCGTCGCTCTAATGTTTAATTAAGGTTTCTTAAGTTAACGAAATGAAAATATTAATTTCGCTATCTGCCCGGCGCGGAATAAATGCAGGTTATCAGAAATAACTGAGAGCCATTTGCGCGAAAAGGCGGCTATAGGTCAGTGACAATGAAAAGGAAAACTGCCCCTGAAAAGGGGCAGGGAGGGATTAGCGTTTTTTACCCATCGCCGCGGCGAGGGCATCCATCATCGCGCTGTTGCCGGCAGGCTGCGCGTCGCGACCGCGGGGTTTGGCGGCTTTCGCGGCCGGGCGATTGCCCTGCGGGCGATCCTGACCGCCGCCGCGGCGGGCGTTGCTGTCGCCCGGCTGCTCGTCGAGACGCATGGTCAGGGCGATACGCTTACGCGGCAGATCGACTTCCATGACCTTGACCTTCACGATGTCGCCCGCTTTCACCACCGTATGCGGGTCTTCAACGAACTTGTTCGAAAGGGAAGAGATATGCACCAGGCCGTCCTGGTGAACGCCGATATCAACAAACGCGCCGAAGTTGGTGACGTTGGTCACCGCGCCTTCGAGGATCATCCCCGGCAGCAGGTCGTTCATAGTCTCCACGCCGTCGGCGAACTGAGCGGTTTTGAACTCAGGACGCGGGTCGCGGCCCGGTTTTTCCAGCTCTTTGATGATGTCGGTAACGGTCGGTACGCCGAACTTCTCATCGGTGAAATCGACGGCTTTCAGGTTCCGTAGCTCGCTGCTGTTGCCCATCAGATCTTTCAGCGCCTGCTGAGTCGCCGCCAGAATGCGCTCGACCACCGGATAGGCTTCCGGGTGAACGGTGGAGGCGTCCAGCGGGTTGTCGCCGTGGTTGATACGCAGGAAGCCGGCGCACTGTTCAAAGGCTTTCGGCCCCAGACGGCTGACCTTCAGCAGCTGCTGGCGGTTCTGGAACTGGCCGTTCTCGTCGCGCCAGGCGACGATGTTCTGCGCCATCATGCGGGTCAGGCCGGCAACGCGGGTCAGCAGCGGCACGGAGGCGGTGTTCAGGTCAACGCCGACGGCGTTCACGCAGTCTTCCACCACCGCGTCCAGCTTACGCGCCAGCTGGGTCTGGCTGACATCATGCTGATACTGACCGACGCCGATGGATTTCGGGTCGATTTTCACCAGCTCGGCCAGAGGATCCTGCAGACGGCGGGCGATGGAGACCGCGCCGCGCAGCGACACGTCGAGGTCCGGGAACTCCTGCGCCGCCAGCTCGGAGGCGGAGTAAACGGAAGCCCCGGCTTCGCTGACGATCACCTTCTGGGCGGTGACCTTCGGGAACTGCTTCTGCACGTCGAGGAAGAAACGCTCGGTTTCACGCGAGGCGGTACCGTTGCCGATGGCCACCAGCTCAACGTTGTACTTCTCACACAGCGCGGCGACGGCGACGGCCGCTTTGGCGGCCTGGCCGGTGTGGGGGTAAATGGTGTCCGTCGCCACCAGTTTGCCGGTACCGTCAACCACGGCCACTTTCACCCCGGTGCGCAGGCCCGGGTCAAGGCCCATGGTGGCGCGCAGCCCGGCGGGCGCGGCCATCAGCAGGTCGTGCAGGTTGCGGGCGAAGACGTTCATGGCTTCGTCTTCGGCGCGCTCGCGCACGGTGCCCATCAGCTCGGTTTCGAGGTGCATCAGGACTTTGATCCGCCAGGTCCAGCTGACGACGCCTTTACGCCAGCTGTCCGCCGGGGCGTTGTTCAGGCGCAGGCCCAGGTGGTCGATAATAATCTGCTCGCCGTGGCTCTCTTTCGGCGGCTCGTCAAACTGCGGGTCGGCGTTTAAAGAGAGCTGCAGGACGCCTTCGTTGCGGCCGCGGAACATCGCCAGCGCGCGATGCGACGGCACGGCGGCGATCGGCTCGTGGTGATCGAAGTAGTCGCGGAATTTGGCGCCTTCCTCTTCTTTGCCGCTGACGACGGTGGAGACCAGGTGGGCGTTTTTCCACAGATAGTCACGGACCTTCGCCAGCAGCGCGGCGTCTTCGGCAAAACGCTCCATCAGAATATAGCGTGCGCCATCCAGCGCCGCTTTGTTGTCGGCCACGCCTTTATCGGCGTCAATATATTTTGCGGCTTCCGTTTCCGGATCGTGGGACGGTTCGTTCCACAGCAGGTCAGCCAGCGGCTCCAGCCCGGCTTCGATGGCGATCTGTCCGCGGGTACGGCGCTTCGGCTTGTACGGCAGGTAGAGGTCTTCCAGTTCGGTTTTGCTGAGCGTGGTATTGATGGCTTTTTCCAGCGCGTCGGTCAGTTTGCCCTGTTCAGCGATGGATTTGAGGATCGCCTGACGACGGTCTTCGAGTTCGCGCAGGTAGCCGAGGCGGGTTTCCAGATTACGCAGCTGCGTGTCATCCAGACCGCCGGTGACTTCTTTACGATATCGTGCAATAAACGGCACGGTGTTCCCTTCATCAAGCAGGCGAACGGCAGCTTCTACCTGTTCGGCTCTGGCCTGAAGTTCACCCGCAATAATGCGGCAGAGCGAATCATTCATCATGGCTTTTAATTCATCTTTAGGGTCAAAAAACAGGGACTAGTTATACGGACTGGCGGCTGAAAATGCCAGCCGCGCCCGGCGTCTCTCGGAAAGTTCTTGTCTATTTTACGTATTCGATCTCGTTGACATACCAGCTGGCTTCCCCCGCCGGCGTGTTAACGATGGCCAGATCGCCGACCTCTTTTTTTAACAGCGCGCGCGCCATCGGCGAGTCGATGGAGATATAGTCTTTGCGGCCAAAAATTTCATCGTAACCGACGATGCGAAAGCGCTTGATATCGCCTTCATCGTTTTCAATTTCTACCCAGGCGCCGAAGAAGACTTTGCCCTCCTGCTGCGGGGAGTAATCGACGATCTTTAACTGTTCCAGACATTTGGTCAGATAGCGGACCCGGCGATCGATCTCGCGCAGGCGCTTTTTGTTGTACTGGTAATCCGCGTTCTCGCTGCGGTCGCCAAGGCTGGCGGCCCAGGTCACCTTTTTGGTCACTTCCGGGCGCTCCTGGCGCCACAGGTAGTCCATCTCCTGCTTCAGTTTTTCATATCCCTCGCGGGTGATCAGCGGCGTTTTCATCGTGAGTTCAACCTTCTGACAGTCTGTCGTTGCGCACAATTTGTAGCGCGCAATAATACCGACAGGATAAATACTGTGTCTTATGATTAAATGTATACTTAACCTGCTGTTAAATATGCTTTGTAACAATTTAGCCTGGAATGTATACCAGATTTAGCTGGTGAGCGCGCCGGGCTTTTTTGAGAATACGCACTGACTATTGCAGTGAACCTTTGGGAGTACAAACAATGCAAGAGAATTATAAGATTCTGGTTGTGGATGACGACATGCGCCTGCGTGCGCTGCTCGAACGTTATCTGACCGAGCAGGGCTTCCAGGTTCGTAGCGTGGCGAACGCCGAACAGATGGATCGTCTGTTAACCCGCGAATCCTTCCACCTGATGGTGCTGGATCTGATGCTGCCCGGGGAAGATGGTCTCTCGATTTGCCGCCGTCTGCGCAGCCAGAGCAACCCGATGCCGATCATTATGGTGACGGCGAAAGGCGAAGAGGTCGATCGGATCGTGGGCCTGGAGATTGGGGCTGACGACTATATTCCGAAGCCGTTCAACCCGCGCGAACTGCTGGCCCGCATCCGCGCGGTGCTGCGCCGTCAGGCGAACG
This sequence comes from Klebsiella sp. GB_Kp056, assembly GCF_040064755.1. NCBI lineage: Bacteria > Pseudomonadati > Pseudomonadota > Gammaproteobacteria > Enterobacterales > Enterobacteriaceae > Klebsiella > Klebsiella sp. GB_Kp056. The sequence continues at coordinate 54,882 of NZ_JBEAJA010000070.1, forward strand.
AGCTGCCGGGCGCGCCGTCGCAGGAAGAGGCGGTTATCGCCTTTGGTAAATTCAAACTGAACCTGGGCACCCGCGAAATGTTCCGTGAAGACGAGCCGATGCCGTTGACCAGCGGCGAGTTCGCGGTCCTGAAGGCGCTGGTGAGCCATCCTCGTGAGCCGCTGTCGCGCGATAAGTTAATGAACCTCGCTCGCGGCCGCGAATACTCGGCGATGGAGCGTTCCATCGACGTACAGATCTCCCGCCTGCGCCGCATGGTGGAAGAGGACCCGGCGCATCCGCGCTATATCCAGACCGTCTGGGGTCTGGGCTACGTCTTCGTCCCGGACGGTTCTAAGGCATGAAACGCGTGCGCTTTTCGCCGCGCAGCTCCTTTGCTCGCACGCTGCTCCTGATCGTCACCTTGCTGTTCGTCAGCCTGGTGACGACCTATCTGGTGGTACTGAATTTCGCGATCCTGCCAAGCCTCCAGCAGTTTAATAAAGTATTGGCCTACGAAGTGCGTATGCTGATGACCGATAAGCTGCAGCTGGAGGATGGCACCCAACTGGTGGTGCCCCCGGCGTTTCGTCGTGAAATTTATCGCGAGCTGGGGATTTCGCTCTATTCCAATGAAGCGGCGGAAGACGCAGGCCTGCGCTGGGCGCAGCATTATGAATTCTTGAGCCAGCAGATGGCTCATCAGCTTGGCGGCCCCACTGAGGTGCGGGTGGAGGTCAATAAAAGCTCCCCCGTGGTGTGGCTGAAGACCTGGCTGTCGCCCAATATCTGGGTGCGGGTGCCGCTGACCGAGATCCATCAGGGCGACTTCTCGCCGCTGTTCCGCTATACCCTGGCGATCATGCTGCTGGCGATAGGCGGCGCCTGGCTGTTTATCCGTATTCAGAACCGCCCGCTGGTGGATCTGGAGCATGCGGCGCTGCAGGTCGGGCGCGGCATCATCCCGCCGCCGCTGCGCGAGTACGGCGCCTCTGAGGTGCGATCGGTGACCCGCGCCTTCAACCACATGGCCGCGGGCGTGAAGCAGCTGGCCGACGACCGTACGCTGCTGATGGCCGGGGTCAGCCATGATTTACGTACTCCGCTGACCCGCATTCGTCTGGCCACCGAGATGATGGGCGAGCAGGACGGCTATCTCGCGGAGTCGATCAACAAAGATATCGAAGAGTGCAACGCCATCATCGAGCAGTTTATCGACTACCTGCGCACCGGGCAGGAGATGCCGCTGGAGCTGGCGGATCTGAATGCGGTGCTGGGGGAAGTGATCGCTGCGGAGAGCGGCTATGAGCGGGAGATCGCCACCGCCCTGCAGGCCGGCGAAATTCCGGTACGCATGCATCCTCTGTCTATCAAGCGCGCGCTGGCGAATATGGTGGTCAACGCGGCCCGCTATGGCAATGGCTGGATCAAGGTCAGCAGCGGCAGCGAAGCGAGCCGGGCGTGGTTCCAGGTTGAAGATGACGGACCGGGGATTAAACCTGAGCAGCGGGAGCACCTGTTTCAGCCGTTTGTGCGCGGCGACAGCGCCCGCAGCACCAGCGGAACCGGGCTGGGGTTGGCGATTGTTCAGCGTATTATCGACAATCACAACGGCCGGCTGGAGATTGGCTCCAGCGAACGCGGCGGGTTACTGATCCGCGCCTGGCTGCCGGTGCACCGGGTGCTGACGCCGATGAAACCGGCCAAAGAGAGCTGATCGCGCCCGCGGTTGGCTGGTCAAAACGTTGCGCAATAAAAAGCCGGGCAAGCCCGGCTTTTTCATCTCTGCGTCCGTTAGCGCTGCGGCCCTGCCGCCACCAGCGCGGCGCCCGCTGGCGTATCGGTATACTTCTCAAAGTTCTCAATAAACAGCTTCGCCAGCTGGTCGGCTTTTTCCTGCCACTGCTCCGGGGAACCATAGGTGCTGCGCGGATCGAGGATCTGGGTATCCACGCCCGGGAGCGCCGTCGGGATCTGCAGATTAAACATCGGCAGGGTAAAGGTCTCCGCGTTGTCCAGCGAGCCATTGAGGATGGCGTCGATGATGGCGCGGGTATCTTTAATCGAGATGCGCTTGCCGGTGCCGTTCCAGCCGGTATTGACCAGATAAGCCTGCGCGCCAGCCGCCTGCATACGTTTGACCAGCACTTCGGCGTACTGCGTCGGGTGCAGCGACAGGAAGGCGGCGCCGAAGCAGGCGGAGAAGGTTGGCGTGGGTTCGGTCACGCCGCGCTCGGTGCCGGCCAGTTTGGCGGTAAACCCGGACAGGAAATGGTACTGCGTCTGATCGGCGGTCAGGCGGGAGACCGGCGGCAGTACGCCGAACGCATCGGCCGTCAGGAAGATCACTTTGGTGGCGTGACCCGCTTTGGAGACCGGTTTGACGATATTATCGATATGGTCGATGGGGTAGGAGACGCGGGTGTTTTCGGTTTTTGAACCGTCATCGAAATCGATCGTGCCGTCGGCGCGCACCACCACGTTTTCCAGCAGGGCGTTGCGGCGGATGGCGTGATAGATATCCGGCTCGGCCGCTTCAGAGAGCTTGATGGTCTTGGCGTAGCAGCCCCCTTCGAAGTTAAACACCCCATCGTCATCCCAGCCATGTTCGTCATCGCCAATCAGGCGGCGTTTCGGATCGGTGGAAAGGGTGGTTTTGCCGGTGCCTGAGAGGCCGAAGAAAATGGCGACATCGCCTTTCTCGCCGACGTTGGCAGAACAGTGCATGGAGGCGATGCCCTTCAGCGGCAGCAGGTAGTTCATGATCGAGAACATCCCTTTCTTCATTTCGCCGCCGTACCAGGTGCCGCCGATCAGCTGAATGCGCTCGGTGAGGTTGAAAGCGATGAAGTTTTCCGAGTTCAGGCCCTGCTCTTTCCACTGCGGGTTGGTGCACTTCGCGCCGTTCATCACGATGAAGTCGGGCGCGAATTCCGCCAGCTCTTCGTCGCTCGGGCGAATGAACATGTTCTTCACGAAGTGCGCCTGCCAGGCCACTTCGGTAATGAAACGTACGCTGAGACGGGTATCGGCGTTAGCGCCGCAGAAGGCGTCGACGATAAACAGGCGTTTACCGGACAGCTGCTGTGTCACCAGCCCTTTCAGATGCTGCCAGGTTTCCTGCGAAAGCGGCTTGTTGTCGTTTTTACCCTTGCCTTTATCGGACCACCAGACGGTATCGCGGGTGGTGTCGTCGCGCACGAGGTACTTATCTTTCGGAGAACGACCGGTAAAAATGCCCGTGTCGACGGCGATAGCACCCAGACTGGTTAATACGCCACGTTCGTAGCCTTCCAGGTTGGGGTCGAGCTCTTCCTGAAACAACATGTCGTAGCTGGGGTTGTGGACGATATCCTGAACGTCATTGATACCATAAGCCTTGAGATCCTGCGGGGTTAAACCATGATTAACGCGCATGTCACTGCTCCTTAGCCAAGATGTACTGCTGTAAATTGTAGGGTTTATTACCGGGTATTGACCGCGACCAGGCTCATAGATTTACGTATCTCGACATTCCGCAGAATGACGAAAAAAACGGTGACTCCTGTCACGAAGTGAAGTGGATTATCTCAGGAAATGGCCGGATGGTGGGGTTAGATGTTTCTCAATGGTTAAAAAGTAATTAAAAAAACTGCTGAAATGTGAATGTAATCGCTTTCCTGGAATAAAATTACGTAACTCTTTCAGCGAGAATCGATTCAACTCGTGAATAAATAAAAGTCAGGCACCGGGCGACAAACCACATCGCCGCCCGGTGCCTGAAGAAGAAGTGAGGATTAATGGACCTGCGGGTCGGCCGGAGAGGCGTTGTTACGGATCTCGGCGATGTCCATGGCGTTGAAGATATAGTGGTTACCGCAGTAGTCGCAGTGCATATCAATCTCGCCTTCGTCGGCAAGGATGCTATCTATCTCTTCGTCCGGCAGCGTCTTCAGCGCGCCGGCGCAGCGTTCGCGGGAGCAGGTGCACTTGAACTCCACGCTCTGCGGATCGTAGACCGTGACTTCTTCTTCATGGTACAGACGCCACAGCACATCGTTCGCCGGCAGGGTGAACAGCTCTTCCGCCTTGATGGTCTCGGTGAGCGTCGCCAGGTGCTCAAAGTCGGCAGTCTGGGCATCCTGGGCCGGCATCACCTGCAGCAGCATCCCGCCCGCCATCGGCTGGCCTTCATGTTCGCCGGTGCGGATGATAAGGCGCGTCGGCAGCTGCTCTGAACGCTGGAAGTAATCTTCCAGGCAGGCGGCCAGCGTATCGCCTTCCAGACCGACCACGCCCTGATAGCGCTCACCCTCTTCCGGGGAGATGGTAATGACCAGATAACCGTTGCCGACCATCGCTTTTAGATCCGCATCGTCCGCAATCTCGCCCTGCACGCGCGCGACGCCGCGCAGCTGCTGCTGGTTATTGCCGTTGATCACCGCCAGCTGTAAAGGCCCATCGCCCTGCAGCTGCACGGTAATGTCGCCGGCAAACTTCAGGGTCGCAGTCAGCAGACTGGTGGCGACCAGCAGCTCCGCCAGCACCGTTTTCACCGGCTGGGGATAAGTGTGATTCGCCAGAATCTGTTCCAGGGTTTCCGACACCGTCACCAGCTCGCCGCGCACGGCATAGTTTTCAAACAGATAACGATGTAATTGATCGTGTTGAGTCATAATCATCTCTCTTTCTGGCGCGAGTTACTCACTCTCGCCGTGTTTAAATCTCATCAGGTCGCGGCGCTCTTTCTTGTCCGGACGTCTGTCAGGGTGCGGCATGGTCAGGGCGTTCATTTTGCGCGCCAGGGCCATTTTTTCACGCTTCTCGATACTCTCCGCCGTCTCTTCATACAGGGTGACGGCTTCGCTTGCCGGGCGGCGCTGCTCGGTGATACCGACGATGCGCACCGTCCGCTCGTCGTTGCCCTGACGCAGCGTCAGCATGGCGTCCAGTTCGACGATTTTCCCTGGTTTGCTCCGTTGTCCGTTGTAATGCACCTTGCCGCCTTCAATCATCTCCCGCGCCAGCGCGCGGGTCTTGTAAAAGCGGGCGGCCCAAAGCCATTTATCCAGTCTGACGGTTTCGGCAGGCTTCTCTTTCATCGCCTCTCCTTCGGGGTAAGCGAAGGGATCAGTCGTCGGTAATCATTCAGCCCCGGATGGCGCAGATACTGCTTTTCCGCCAGCCCGGAGTCGGGATTGGTAATGCCCAGGCAGTAGCGAATGCCAAACTCCCTCGCGGCATCCAGAATCGCCTCGCTGTCGTCGACAAACAGCGTTTTATGCGCCTCAAGGCCGGTTTCCTCCGCCACGGCGCGCCACAGACGCTGATCCTCTTTCGGATAACCAAATGTGTGGGTGGAAAGTAATAAATCAAGGTGCGCATCCAGGCCGGTGTGTTTGAGTTTCACCGCCAGATTGTGGGGATGGGCATTGGTCAACAGAATACGTCGCTTACCGCTGGCCTTGAGCGCATCAAGGAACGGCACGGTATCCTCACGCAGCGTGGCGCGCGGACCCTGTTCGCTGGTCATCGCACAAATATCCAAACCCAGGCGCTCGCTCCAGTAATCCAGACAGTACCAGTTTAGCGTATGCTGCACGGCATGATACTCCTGGCGCATGGCCTCTTTCGCCTGTTGCAGATTGAGGCCGCGTGCGGCCCCCCAGGTTTCCGGCACCAGCGTTTGCCAGAAATAGTTATCGAAAGCGAGATCCAGGAGCGTGCCGTCCATATCCAGCAGAACGGTATCGACCTCCTGCCAGGCGATATCAAAATGCATGATGACTCTCCAGCGAGCGGGAAATGGGCGACAGGGTATCACACCCTGCCGCCGGGGAAATTAATCTTGCGGGTCAGACGAGGGGAGCAGCACCGGGTTCAGGCAGCTTTCGTAATATTTCTGAATTTCTTCCATACGCTGGCGATGGCGTTGATAACGACGCAGCGCCTGCACGCCGTGGTAAGCCATGCATCCCACCATCGACAGCAGCAGAAGAGTGATGCCCAGATAGCGCCACAGGCCGCTGCGGTCGGGAATGCGGTGCAGGTTGATATGCTGGGTGCCGTTGGCGTCAGTAAACAGATTGGTGACGATCCCTTCGGCATGGAAGGGAGTATGCATCAGCATACCGGCCAGCCGCCGCAGTTCGCCCCATTGCTCATGCGCCGGGTAATCATACAGGCTTACCGCCGGCCACGGCTGATTGACCAGCACGCTGCCCTCGTCGCTGGCGATGAGGAAGCCGCCCGGGGCCGGGCTGTTGAGCGCCTGCGCCGCTCGCGAGGTTTCACGCATTACAAAGGGGGCGGTTGAGGTGGTCACCAGATTCTCCAGCGACTCGGCGCTGACTGGTCGCAGGAGCACGTTCACGCCATCCAGTTTCCCGGCGGACGCGCGCTTGGTTAACGTCTCCCAGTTACGGGTATTGCCGAGATTAACCAGCGCGTTCTTCAGGCGCAGGCAATCATCGGCAGCCGAACAGAGATCGTTAGTTTTCTGAACGATATCGCCGAAATCATCCAGCAGCACCATGCCAGATTTTTGAATGGCGGAGCGCAGCGCCGGGCTGACGCGGGAGTCGTCGTCGGTTTCCGGGTGCAGCTGACGCTGGACGGACTCCATCAGGGCGGTCGCTTTGCTGACAATGTCAGACTCCGGCAGCGGCAGAGGAGGGGCATCGTTCCACACAATCTGCGAACAATCGAAAGGCAGGAACGGCGAATCCTCTTTGGCCGTCCAACTGCCCGGCGTGCGGATGTTGCACATCCCGGTACCGGTCAGGCGCAGCGTATCGCCAATGCGCACATGGGCCTTTTCCAGCTGGCTGACGGTCGTGGCTTCAATCGTCTGCGCCCCCTTCAGCCACGACAGGGTGAACTTAAACGGCATATTCAGCGGTACGCTGGCCCATAGCATGATCACCACCACCAGGGCGCCGGCGGCGATAATCGCGCTGCGCAGCCAGTACTGCAGCGGGAAATTTTTCACTTCATCATGAAGCGACAAGTAGCGTCCCTGACGGGCCACATGGCGGTTGAGATAGATATCAATATCGGTCTGCTGTCCGAGGTCCTGGGCGATCCAGGGCTGCCAGTGGCGCGGATAGATGAGATCGATAATGCCCAGCGAGATATTATTGATATGTTCCTGATCGTTTTCGCCGAACAGCCCCCAGCGCTTCGGGACGCCGCGCAGGCAGTGGATTTCGCGCAGCGCGGCGCGGCGCGGCGGGGCATAGATCCCCCACAGGCCGGCGGCGAGCAGCAGCAAACCGGCGGCTACCAGCCACGGGGTAAAGACGGCTGGCCCAATCAGGCTGAAATAAAAGACCAGGAAAGAGGCGACGATCAGGATCGCTTCCCGCAGACCGTCCGGGCGATTCAGGGCGTGCTCTTCCGGACTTTCCCGCCGGATCTGCCGCAGCTCTACCTGTTCGCTCTCTTCGCCGCGAATCGAGGCCTGGGTGGCCGAGGCGCGTTCCAGAGCGTAGCTTTGCGCTTCCTGACGATAGTCGCTCAGGGTATGACCGTTAAGGGTGATAACCAGCGGCAGGCTGTCGGTGGGGATCAGCTCGACGCTGTTTTCATCGTTGATATGCTGTTCCCAGAACGGCGGCAGATGTACCTCCACCGAATCGAGAAAATAGCGCCATTTATTCGGCGCGTCGGTGGTGATCCCGTAGCGGGTGATGGCTCGCGTCAACCCATAGACGGTATCGCTCTGTTCGTTTAGCGCCAGAGCGACGGGCGCGCTGGTGGCGCCGGACGCGGGCACCTGCTGGGCGCGGCTCAGTTCGGCAAGATACTTTTCGATGGCCTGGCGCTCATCGGCAGGGAGCGGCCGCGTGGTGGCATCGCTAAAGGCGTGCAGTAGGGGGAGCCGGCGGCGTCTGGCGTGCGTGCGATACCACCATCCAATGAGCAATACGCAGATTAGCAGAGCTGTAAGGAATATCAGAAAGGTGCCCATGCCCATCCCATCATAGTTATATTTTTCTTACGAAATCGTCGGTGAACGTGAAGACTAACGTCAAGCTGCAGTGTTAGCGGCGCACCTGCTTGCAGGGTAGTGAATATGTCATGCAGCAGTGTATAAGCTTACCAAAAACGTTAAAGCGCAGAAATCGGTAAATTCTCAAACAGAATTCAAGCTATTGACTTTTTTATCTTTATTACTTTCACCTTTGCAGGGAAAAGGTTACAACTCTGTAAATAAGTGGCGATTTGGATTGCCGAAAGCGTGTTGCGTATCGCACAATGACTGCTTAATCACAGCATAGACCGATGACAATGAGCAAATCATTACAAAAACCCACCATTCTCAATGTTGAAACTGTCGCCCGTTCGCGCCTCTTTAATGTCGAAAGCGTCGATCTGGAATTCAGCAACGGTGTGCGTCGCGTTTATGAGCGTATGCGGCCTTCCACCCGCGAAGCGGTAATGATTGTGCCGATTGTGGATGATCATATTATTTTGATTCGCGAGTATGCCGTCGGGACGGAATCCTACGAGCTGGGCTTCTCCAAAGGGCTGATTGATCCGGGTGAAACCGTGGATGAAGCGGCCAATCGCGAGCTGAAAGAAGAGGTTGGCTTCGGCGCCAATAAGCTGACGTTCCTGAAGAAGCTCAGTATGGCTCCCTCTTACTTCTCCAGCAAAATGAATATCCTGGTGGCGGAAGATCTCTATCCGGAGTCGCTGCCGGGCGATGAGCCCGAGCCGCTGCCGCAGGTGCGCTGGCCGCTGACGCAGCTGATGTCGCTGCTGGATGAAGAAGATTTTAACGAGGCCCGCAACGTCAGCGCGCTGTTTTTAGTGCGGGAATGGCTGCAGGCCCAGGGGAGACTCTGAACGAGCGTTCACGCTAAGCAGCAATAAAAAAGCGCCCGCAGGCGCTTTTTTTGTCAGAACAGCTCGTGGGTTTCACCGCCGCCGTCCGTCAGGGTGGTGCCCACCTCATGGACCGCCTGCTGCGTGGGCTGGGTACCCTCAATAAAGTATTCCGCCCGGCTGTTGCCCCCGTTCGCCAGCTGACCGGTGCTGCGATCGATATTCACCGTGACGATTCCCGGCGGCGGCGTTAACGGCTCTTCCGCAACGCCTTCCAGCACGCTCTTCATAAAGCTGTCCCAGGCCGGCTGGGCGCTTTTGGCGCCGCCTTCGTAGCCGGAGATCTGATCTTTAATCGCCCCTGATGCGGTGGTCCGGCCAAGATCGCGACGATGATCGTCAAAGCCGATCCAAACCGAGGTCACCACGCCCGGCCCGTAGCCTGAGAACCAGGCGTCCTTCGAGCTGTTGGTGGTTCCGGTTTTGCCGCCGATGTCATGCCGCTGCAGATCCCGTCCGGCGCGCCAGCCGGTTCCCATCCAGCCCGGTTCGCCAAAGATGTTGCTGTTCAGCGCGCTCTTGATCAGGAAGGCCAGCGGGGTATTGATCACATGCGGCGCGTATTCCTGGGCGCCGCTCTGCGCCACCAGTGACTGATTGGCCTGCTCCAGCTGCGGCTGCGGCGGCACGTTGCCATTCTGCGGTTCCGTCGAGGTGGCGACATCTTCCACATCTTTGTTTTCCAGCACATTGGATTTTGGCGTATCGCCGTAAATCACCGGTAAATCACACTGCGGGCAGGCGATTTTCGGGCGCTCCTCGAAGAGGACCCCACCCTGATCATTCTCAATCTTACTGATAAAGAACGGGTTGACCAGGAAGCCGCCGTTGGCCATCACCGAATACCCGCGGGCGACCTGCAGAGGCGTAAAGGAGGCGGAGCCCAGCGCCAGCGATTCGGTGTGGACAATGTTTTGCGCCGGGAAACCAAAGCGCTGCAGATACTCGGCGGCATAGTCAACGCCCATGGCGCGCATGGCGCGCACCATTACCACGTTTTTCGACTGCCCCAGGCCCTGGCGTAAACGAATCGGACCGGCATACTGCGGCGGCGAGTTTTTCGGCCGCCAGTCGGAGCCGGCCCCGGCGTCCCAGCGCGAGATTGGCACATCGTTGAGCATGCTTGCCAGAGTTAAGCCTTTATCCATCGCAGCGGTGTAGAGGAACGGCTTGATGTTGGAGCCGACCTGGCGCAGCGCCTGGGTGGCGCGGTTAAACTTGCTCTGGTTAAAGTCAAACCCACCGACAAGGGCAATAATCGCGCCGTTTTGCGGGTTAATGGAGACCAGCGCCGAGTTGACGTCCGGGACCTGCGACAACCACCAGCTGTCACCCACTTTGCGAACCCAGATCTGCTGCCCGGCCTGCACGACGTCGTTGACTTTACGCGGAGTCGCTCCCTGCTGCGTATCGGAGATAAAGCGACGAGCCCAGCGCACGCCGTCCATCGTCAGTGAAACGGAGTCGCCGTTAGCCAACAGCGCGACGGCCTCCTGGGCATTCGCGGAGGTGACCACCGCAGGAGAAAGCGGGCCTAAGCCAGGCTGGCGCTTCAGGGCGTCGACGATCTTTTTCGCCTCCCACGGCGTTTCGCCGACCTTCCACAGCACGCTGGCCGGGCCGCGGTAGCCGTGACGCATATCGTAATCCAGCACGTTATTGCGGACCGCCTGCTGGGCCGCCTGCTGGTTTTTGCGGGTAATCGTGGTGTACACCCGGTAGCCATCTTCATAGGCCTGCTCGCCATAGCGATTCACCATCTCCTGGCGCACCATTTCGCTCAGATAAGGCGCTGAGAAGGCGATTTTCGGCGCGTGGTAGCTGGCGTCGATGGGTTCGCTGCGCGCTTCATCGTATTGCGCCTGGGTGATGTACCCCTCGCTCAGCATACGCGACAGCACCACGTTGCGACGGGCTGTGGCGCGATCCATCGAATAGAGCGGGTTAAAGGTGGACGGGGCTTTCGGCAGACCGGCAATCACCGCCATTTCGCTGAGGGTCAGCTGGTCGATAGGTTTGCCAAAATAGACCTGCGCCGCGGCGCCGACGCCATAGGCGCGGTAGCCGAGGTAAATCTTGTTCAGATACAGCTCAAGGATTTCATCTTTGTTCAGCAGCTGCTCGATGCGGATGGCCAGAAAGGCCTCTTTAATCTTACGCATCAACGTCTTCTCGGGGCTGAGGAAGAAGTTACGCGCTAACTGCTGGGTGATGGTGCTGGCGCCCTGCGAGGCGTGGCCTGAGAACATCGCCACGCTGGCGGCGCGGAAAATACCCACCGGATCGACGCCGTGATGCTCATAGAAACGACTGTCTTCGGTGGCGATAAACGCTTTCACCAGCTCGGGGGGAATTTGCTGCAACGTTACAGGGATACGGCGCTTTTCGCCGTACTGCGCAATAAGCTCACCGTCGGCGCTATAGACCTGCATCGGGATCTGCAAACGCACATCCTTCAGGGTTGCGACGTCGGGGAGTTGCGGCTCTATGTATTTGTAGAGGCCAAAAATCGAGCCTGCTCCCAGCAGTACGCAACAGACTGCAAGGATCAATAGATACTTTACGAACTTCACCGGTGTTTTCCCATTTAGTTTTATTTGGGCAGTTTATAAACAAACGCGCGGTAGTATAAAGGCAAGCCAGGTGCATTGATATAGCCGGACAGTTTTGCCGGATAAGGAGATCGTAAGCATGGCTTTCAGAAACTGGCGGATCGGAATGCATATCCAACAGGATAGCATTGCCATTGTCGCGCTACTGCATGAGCGCTCACACTGGGCACTGCGCCGCTGGTGGCGCATTCCGCTGCCGCCAGGTCTGGTGCGGCAGGGGATGGTGGAAGACGTTAGCGCCCTCGGCTCACGGCTGGCCGCCTGGCGGCGGGAGCTACCGGCGCAGCATCAGATCAGTATCGCCTTTCCCGCGGCTCGCACGCTGCAAAAACGCCTGCCTTATCCCCAGTTCGCCCTGCGAGAGCGGGAACAGGCGACGTGGATAGCCAGCGCCATGACCCAGCAGCTGGCGATGCCCGCCTCCTCTCTATGTATTGATTATGCGCCCACCTCGCGGGATGACGGCTGGCAGGTGACGGCGGCGCAGCGGCTGGATATCAATGTTCTGCGGGAGCTGGCAGGGCGGCTGCGGCTGCGGGTGGCGGCCATCGTACCGGATGCCAGCGCGCTCGGCGCCTTTTTCCCCTGGGTGACGGCAGCAGAGCAAGGCCTGGCGTGGCGGGATGAAAAGTACTGGCTATGGGCGACCCAGGAGGCCTGGGGCTGTGACGCCTGCGATGCGATAGGGTCCTTAAGCCAGCTGGCGGGGCAACTTCAGGTTCCTTTGCGCCTGTGCGCTGATGCGGGCGACGAGGGCAGTCGTTTTGATGTCTGGCAGGTGGTTCACCGCCGGCAGCCTCCGCTGCCAGCCGACGGCGATCGCTACGCCATTGCCCTTGGGCTGGCGCTGGGAGGCGGGCGCCATGACGCATGTCGTTAATCTTCTCCCCTGGCGTGACCTGCGTCGCCGCCAGCGCCTGCGCTACGCCCTGTTGTTAGCCACCGGTATCGTGCTGCTGGTGGGGACGACCCTGCAGGCGGGGCGAACAGCGGGTCTACAGCGCGATGTCCTGGCGAGGATCCACACGACGGCCGACGCAGCGTTGCTCGCCTCGCTCAAACAGCGCGAACAGGCGATGCGCGAGGCATGGCAGCAGCATCAACGCCAGCGCGAGCAGCACCAGCGCAGATCGACGATCGCCGCCTGGCAACCCCGACTAATGGCGCTCGCGGCAGGCCTGCCCGCTCAGGCATGGCTGACGCGGCTGGAGTACCAGGGGGCGCGCCTGACGCTGGATGGTCTGGCCCTCAACCTGCAGGCGCTGGCCCGGGTGGAGGCTGCTCTGGCCAGCGTCGCGGGATTCGCGCCGGCTAAAGCCGGCGGAACGCAGCGCGACGCCGAGGGGCGCTGGCGGTTCAGTTTTACCCTGTCGGGAGCGCGCGCCGATGCGGATTAACACCCGGCGCACCCGGGCGGGGCTGTTGATCCTGCTCGCGATGGGGCTGATGGGGGGCGGCGTGGCGCTCTGGCGCGATGCCCGCCCGCCGCTGGCGGCGCTGTCCCGCGATGGCGCTCTGCAAACGCAGTGGCGGCGGATCATGGCGCTGCGCATCCCCGCCGGTGAAAGTTCCGGGGAACGCATCGACAAGCAGCCGTTCTCGCCCATCGCCATTCCGCTCGCCGGCGCGAAGCTAATCGCCTGGCATCCGCAGGGGAGCGGCGGTGAGATGGCGCTGACTCTCTCCTGGCCGACGGTACCCGCCCTGTTCTCATGGCTGGCGCGCTGCGGGATGAACCCGCGTTCGTTCTCGCTGGAGCGCGAGGGGCAGGCGCTGCGCATGCGGCTGCAGCTGGAGGCGGAAGATGGGCGGTAAATGCTGGATTTTGCTGTGGTTGCCGCTGTCGCTGCTGGCGGCCGGGCGCGATCCTTTCCTGCCGGTTGAAGATCCTTGCCGCACGGCGCAGCTGTCGCAATGGCGCTATGGCGGCGCGGCCGGCGATGGCGCAGGCTGGACGGGGTTTTTGCAGGACGGAAGCGGCATGTGGCGACGGGTACGCCTGGATGAGCAATTGCCCACGGGCTGGCGGGTGAGTCGGCTGACGGCCGGCGAGCTGGACATCGTCACGCCCCCGGGATGTGAACCGCCAGCGTGGCGCTGGCAACGTGAAGGAAAACAAGATGATGCGATGGATAAGCCTGCTGCTTCTGCTGCTACCGCTGGCGGTGGTCGCCGCGCGAAATGACAAGCCGGTTTCGCTGGTCGTTGACGACGCGCCAGTGGCCCAGGTGCTGCAAGCCCTGGCCGAAATGAACCATAAGAACCTCGTTGTCGCACCGGACGTCAGCGGCACGCTCTCCCTGCGCCTGCAGAAGGTCCCCTGGACCCAGGCGCTGCGGGCAGTGGCGGATAGCGCAGGCCTCTCTTTGCAACAGCAGGGGACGGTCATCTACGCGCATACGCAGGCCTGGCAAAAAGCCAATCTGGCGCAGCGCGAAGCTGAACAGGAGAAACGTCTGCAGAACCTGCCGCTGCTGGCGGAGAGCGTGACGCTGCACTATGCCGATGCCGAGGAGCTGGCTAAAAGCGGCGGTAAGTTGCTTAGCGCCCGGGGAAACCTGATGGCGGACAAGCGGACCAATCGGCTGCTGATCCGCGATGATGCGCGGCATCTGCCGGCGCTGAAGGCCTGGGCGCAGGAGATGGATCTGCCGGTCGGACAGGTGGAGCTGGCCGCCCATATCGTGTCGATGAGCGAAACCAGCCTGCGTGAACTGGGGGTGAAGTGGCGGCTGGCGGAGGCTGAAAGCACCCCGGGATCCGGGCACATCACCACCCTAAGCAGCGATGTGTCGGTCAACGATGCCAGCACCCGCGCAGGCTTTAACATCGGCAAAATTAACGGGCGCTTGCTTGAGCTGGAGCTTTCCGCGCTGGAGCGCAAGCAGCAGGTCGAGATTATCGCCAGTCCTCGTTTGCTCGCCTCCCATATGCAGCCCGCCAGCATCAAGCAGGGGAGCGAGATCCCCTATCAGGTCTCCAGCGGTGAAAGCGGCGCCACGTCGGTGGAGTTTAAAGAGGCGGTGCTGGGCATGGAGGTGACGCCGACGGTGCTGCAGCAGGGGAGAGTGCGGTTGAAGCTGCGAATAAGCGAGAACACGCCAGGCCAGGTGCTGAAGCAGGATAACGGCGAGGCGCTGGCCATTGATAAACAGGAGATCGAGACCCTGGTGGAAGTCCGCAGCGGCGAGACCCTGGCATTGGGCGGCATCTTTTCGCAGAAAAACAAAACCGCCCGCGACAGCGTCCCGCTGCTTGGCGATATCCCGGTGCTGGGGCGTCTGTTTCGCCGCGACGGGAAAGATAATGAACGCCGTGAACTGGTTGTCTTTATTACGCCACGGATTCTGGCAGTACGTTAAGCAGGTTTTTCATGCTAAACACGTTTCAGGTGTTTGACGTGAGGACGGATTTAGCATACAAGGGGTACCGATTTGAGAGTCGGGTACGACATCAATCCTCCCTTTATTGTCCGGCGATTTTATTCAGTTGCCAAACCAGCCGGAGTATTGAGATAATTTTTAGTCTGACTCTCGCTCTATTGCATATGAGGTTTCAGTTCATGCCCTGCGGCGCTGGGTGTCTGCGAAGCGGGTTTATCATTAACGAATAGTCTTAGTAGTACCGAAAAAATGGCAGAGAAACGCAATATCTTTCTGGTTGGGCCTATGGGTGCCGGCAAAAGCACTATTGGGCGCCAGTTAGCCCAACAGCTCAACATGGAATTTTACGATTCTGATCAAGAGATTGAGAAACGCACTGGCGCTGATGTGGGCTGGGTCTTCGATGTTGAAGGCGAAGAAGGCTTCCGCGACCGTGAAGAAAAAATTATCAATGAGTTGACGGAAAAACAGGGGATTGTGCTGGCGACTGGCGGCGGCTCTGTAAAATCCCGTGAAACGCGTAACCGTCTCTCCGCCCGCGGCGTGGTGGTCTACCTGGAAACAACGATCGAGAAGCAGTTGGCCCGTACGCAGCGCGATAAAAAGCGTCCTTTGCTACAAGTCGATGCGCCGCCTCGTGAAGTACTGGAAGCGCTGGCTGACGAGCGTAACCCGCTGTATGAAGAGATCGCCGATGTGACTATCCGCACAGACGATCAGAGTGCGAAAGTCGTCGCGAACCAGATTATTCATATGCTGGAAAGCAACTGATTCTGGCTTAATAAAAGTGCGTCAGAGTAAAAGTCATTGAGGTGGATGTCGCGTTATGGAGAGGCTTACTGTTACCCTCGGGGAACGTAGTTACCCGATTACCATCGCGGCTGGTTTGTTTAACGATCCAGCTTCCTTCCTGCCACTCAAGTCGGGCGACCAGGCTATGCTGGTCACCAACGAAACGCTGGCGCCGCTTTATCTGGATACCGTCCGCTCTGCGCTGGAGCAGGCAGGGGTCAACGTTGACAGCGTGATCCTGCCCGACGGCGAACAGTATAAAAGCCTGGCGGTGATGGATACCGTATTTACCGCGCTGTTACAAAAACCCCATGGCCGCGACACCACGCTGGTGGCGCTCGGCGGCGGTGTTATCGGTGATTTAACCGGTTTCGCCGCGGCAAGCTATCAGCGCGGCGTGCGTTTTATCCAGGTCCCTACCACCTTGCTGTCGCAGGTCGACTCGTCGGTCGGCGGCAAAACCGCAGTAAACCACCCTCTCGGCAAAAACATGATTGGCGCCTTCTGGCAGCCGGTTTCCGTGGTGGTTGATCTTAACTGTCTGAAGACGCTTCCGAAGCGCGAACTCGCTTCCGGACTGGCTGAGGTCATCAAGTATGGGGTGATCCTCGACGGCGCATTCTTCAGCTGGCTGGAAAACAACATTGATGCCCTGCTGGCGCTGGATGAAAAGGCCATGGCGTACTGCATTCGCCGTTGCTGTGAGCTGAAAGCGGAAGTTGTGGCTGCCGACGAGCGTGAAACCGGGTTACGTGCTTTACTCAATCTTGGACATACCTTCGGCCATGCTATCGAGGCTGAAATGGGCTACGGTAACTGGCTGCACGGCGAAGCGGTGGCGGCAGGTATGGTGATGGCGGCGCATACGTCCGAGCGGCTGGGGCAGTTCAGCTCGCAGGATACTCAGCGCCTTATCGATCTGCTCAAGCGTGCAGGTTTACCGGTACGCGGCCCGCAGGAAATGAGTGCGCAGGCGTATTTGCCCCATATGATGCGCGATAAGAAAGTACTGGCTGGCGAAATGCGGCTGGTGCTCCCGCTCGCAATAGGAAGCAGCGAGCTGCGCGGCGGAGTGCCGCATGATGTGGTTCTTGGCGCGATTGCTGATACTCAGCAGGCGCAACAATAAGAAGGTCTGGCCGCGTTCGCGCGGCGTTATCATTTCGGGTGATGTGCAATAATCGTGAGCATAAGCCTTTTAGTGGGGTGTTAAATGGATGATTTCAAACCAGAAGACGATATGAAAGCCGATCGCAACGATCGTCGTGCTGGTCGTTCCCGTCAGTCTTCCGAGCGTGATGCCGATCCGCAGATCAATTTTGACGATGTCGATCTTGATGCCGATGAAGGCCGTCCGACGCGCGCCGGCAAGGCCCGTCGTGAGCGTGAAGAGGAAGAGTTCGAAGAAGAACTGGATGCGGAAGATGAGGAGATGCTCGAAGAGCAGCCTGTAGAGCGTCGTCCGCGTAAGCGTAAAAAAGCGCCGGCGAAACCCGCTTCCCGCCAGTACATCATGATGGGCGTGGGGATTCTGGTGCTGTTGCTGTTAATCGTAGGTATCGGTTCCGCGCTGAAATCGCCATCTTCGTCCAGCCAGCAGACCGCTTCCGGCGAGAAGAGCATTAATCTGTCTGATGACCAGTCCGCCAGCACCCCAGCTGCCGGCCAGGATCAGACAGCCGCCAATACCACCACACAGCAGGACGTCACGGTACCGCCTATTGCCGCGAACCCGACCCAGGGCCAGGCAGCGGCAGAGCCGCAGGGCCAGCAGCGCGTTGAAGTTCAGGGCGATCTGAATAACGCGCTGACCCAGCAGCAGGGCCAGCTGGACGGCGCCGTAGCTAACTCGACGCTGCCAACTGAACCGGCAACCGTCGCGCCGATCCGTAATGGCGCCAGTGGCGCCGCGGCGCCGCGCCAGACGACCGAACGTCAGACGGCTGCAACGCCGCGTCCGGCCGAGCGTAAGCACACCGTCATCGAAGCGAAGCCGCAGCCGAAACCACAGGCGGTGGCGAAAGCGCCGGTAGAAACGAAACCGGTCCAGCCGAAGCATGTTGAAAGCGCGGCCACTACCGCTCCGGCGAAAACGACCGTCAGCGAAAGTAAACCGGCAGCCACCGCGCAGAGCAAACCAGCCACGACCGCGACGACCGCAGCGCCAGCCGCAACGGCAGCCGCGGCAGCGCCGGCGGCGAAGAGCGGTAAAACGGCAGGTGACGTCAGCTCGATGAAATCTGCGCCGTCGGGTAACTATACCCTGCAGCTCAGCAGCTCCTCTAACTATGAAAACCTGAATAACTGGGCGAAGAAAGAGAAGCTGGACAGATATGTTGTCTATGAAACGTCGCGTAACGGCCAACCGTGGTACGTGCTGGTGAGCGGTATCTATTCATCGAAAGATGAAGCGAAACGCGCGGTCACCTCGCTGCCGCCGGACGTGCAGGCGAAAAATCCATGGGCAAAACCACTGCATCAGGTTCAGGCTGATCTGAAATAATGCCGTGGGGTAGTCTTAAGCGCAGGATGCTGTCGGAGCTTTCTCCACAGCCGGAGAATGTGTAATTAGTTAGGCAGCATGAAAAAGAATCGCGCTTTTCTAAAGTGGGCAGGGGGGAAGTACCCCCTGCTTGACGATATTAAAAAGCATTTGCCGGAAGGTGAGTGCTTAATCGAGCCCTTTGTGGGCGCCGGGTCGGTATTTCTCAATACCGACTTTTCTCGTTATATCCTCGCGGATATCAACAGTGATTTAATCGGCCTGTACAACATCGTCAAATTGCGCACCGACGAGTATGTCGCTGCCGCCCGCGAGATGTTTACCCCGGAAAACAACGTCGCTGAGCGCTACTACCAGTACCGTGATGAATTCAACCAGAGCCAGGATCCGCTGCGTCGCGCGGTGCTGTTCCTGTATCTGAACCGTCACGGCTACAACGGCCTGTGCCGCTACAATTTGCGCGGCGAATTCAATGTGCCGTTTGGCCGCTATAAGAAGCCCTATTTCCCCGAGGCTGAGCTCTATCATTTTGCCGACAAGGCGCAAAACGCTGAGTTTTACTGCGAATCTTATGAAGAGTGCATGCAGCGTGCGGATAGCCGCACGGTGGTGTATTGCGATCCGCCCTATGCGCCATTGACGGCGACGGCGAACTTTACCGCCTACCACACCAACAGCTTCAACCTGGAGCAACAGGTGCTGCTGGCGCAAAAGGCGGAATCGCTGATGAAGAAACGGATCCCGGTGCTGATTTCCAACCACCGCACGCCGTTGACGCAGGAGTGGTATAAAAACGCGGCAGAAACGCATATTGTGAAGGTTCGGCGCAGCATCAGCAGCAACGGTGGTACGCGTAAAAAGGTGGACGAGCTCTTAGCGCTCTACCGTCCGCCTAAGACCAAATAAATTTCAAGGAGATGCGGATGAAGCAGTATTTGATTGCCCCTTCGATTCTGTCGGCTGATTTTGCCCGTCTGGGTGAGGATACCGCGAAGGCGCTGGCGGCGGGTGCGGATGTCGTGCACTTCGACGTCATGGACAACCACTACGTGCCGAACCTGACGATTGGCCCGATGGTGCTGAAGTCGCTGCGTAACTACGGTATTACCGCGCCGATCGACGTCCACCTGATGGTGAAGCCGGTCGACCGCATCATTCCTGATTTTGCCGAAGCTGGCGCCAGCATCATCACCTTCCACCCGGAAGCCTCCGAACACGTCGACCGCAGCCTGCAGCTTATCAAAGAGCACGGCTGTAAAGCGGGCCTGGTGTTTAACCCCGCGACGCCGCTGAGCTATCTCGATTACGTGATGGATAAGCTGGACGTGATCCTGCTGATGTCGGTTAACCCGGGCTTTGGCGGCCAGTCCTTTATTCCGCAGACGCTGGATAAACTGCGTGAAGTGCGCCAGCGCATCGATGCGTCCGGCTACGACATTCGCCTGGAAGTGGATGGCGGAGTGAAAGCGAGCAATATCGGCGAAATCGCCGCGGCGGGCGCGGATATGTTCGTTGCCGGTTCGGCGATCTTCGGTCAGCCGGACTACAAGAAAGTCATTGATCACATGCGTAATGAATTAGCGAAGGTGAGTCATGGATAAATTACAGGCGATCCGCGGCATCGCGTTTGATCTCGACGGCACGCTGGTGGACAGCGCGCCGGGTCTGACCGCCGCCGTTGATAACGCCCTCTACGCCCTGGAGCTGCCGGTGGCGGGAGAAGAACGCGTCGTGACCTGGATCGGCAACGGCGCCGATGTTCTGATGGAGCGGGCGCTGACCTGGGCTCGCCAGGAGCGTGCAACGTTACGTGCGGCGATGGGCAAGCCTTCCGTCGACGATCATGATATTCCGCAAGACGAACAGCTGCGCATTTTGCGTAAACTGTTTGACCGCTATTACGCCGAAGCGGCGGAAGAGGGCAGTTTCCTGTTTCCGGCAGTGGCCGATACGCTCGGCGCGCTGCAGGCCAAAGGCCTGCCGCTGGCGCTGGTGACCAATAAGCCGACGCCGTTCGTCGCCCCGCTGCTGGACGCGCTCGATATTGCGAAATACTTTACCGTGGTGATCGGCGGCGATGACGTACAGAACAAAAAGCCGCATCCGGAACCGCTGCTGCTGGTGGCGCAAAAGCTCGGCCTGACGCCGGAGGCGCTGCTGTTCGTCGGCGATTCCCGTAATGATATTCAGGCGGCCAAAGCGGCAGGCTGCTGCTCTGTTGGCCTGACCTACGGCTATAACTATGGCGAACCGCTTGCGCTGAGCGAGCCGGACTATCTCTTCGACCAGTTTAATGAACTCTTACCCGCTCTCGGGTTACCGCACAGTGAAACTCAGGAATTGAAACATGACTAAGCCCATCGTTTTTAGTGGCGCACAGCCCTCAGGTGAACTGACCATTGGCAACTACATGGGTGCGCTGCGTCAGTGGGTAAACATGCAGGACGATTACCACTGCATCTATTGCATCGTGGACCAGCACGCCATCACCGTGCGCCAGGATCCGCAGCAGCTGCGTAAGGCGACGCTGGACACCCTGGCGCTGTATCTGGCCTGCGGCATCGACCCGCAGAAAAGCACTATTTTCGTTCAGTCTCACGTGCCGGAACATGCCCAGTTAGGCTGGGCGCTGAACTGCTACACCTATTTCGGCGAACTGAGCCGCATGACCCAGTTTAAAGACAAGTCCGCGCGCTACGCGGAGAACATCAACGCCGGTCTGTTTGATTATCCGGTACTGATGGCCGCTGACATTCTCCTGTACCAGACCAACCAGGTTCCGGTGGGCGAAGATCAGAAACAGCACCTTGAACTGAGCCGCGATATCGCCCAGCGTTTTAACGCCATCTACGGCGATATTTTTAAAGTGCCTGAGCCGTTTATCCCTAAATCCGGCGCGCGCGTGATGTCGCTGCTGGAGCCGACGAAAAAGATGTCCAAGTCCGACGACAACCGCAACAACGTCATCGGCCTGCTGGAAGACCCGAAATCGGTGGTCAAGAAGATCAAACGTGCGGTCACCGACTCCGACGAGCCGCCGGTGGTGCGCTACGACCTGAAAGAGAAAGCGGGCGTCTCCAACCTGCTGGATATCCTCTCCGCGGTCACCGGGAAAACCATTCCTGAGCTGGAGCAGCATTTCGAAGGCAAAATGTATGGCCACCTGAAAGGCGAAGTCGCCGAAGCGGTATCGGGCATGCTGATTGACCTGCAGGAGCGCTATCACCGTTTCCGTAACGACGAAGCGTTTCTCAATCAGGTGATGAAGGACGGCGCAGAAAAGGCCAGCGCGCGGGCTTCTCAAACCCTGAAAGCGGTATACGAAGCGATTGGCTTTGTCGCCAAGCCGTAAGCGACGCAACAGCTAAAAAGGGCGGGATTATCCCGCCCTTTTTTATGCCTGTCGTTCACACCGTCAGGCGAAGGTTAGTGGTTCGAGAACCAGTTCAGTTTATCCCGCAGACCGACCACACGGCCGACAATGATCAGCGCCGGGCTGGCCATCTGCTGCGCCAGAATATCCAGCTGTCCTAAGGTGCCGCTGACCACTTTTTGCGTCACGGCGGTGCCGTTCTCGACGATGGCGGCAGGCATATCTTCCGCCATGCCGTGGGCGATAAGCTTCTCGCGGATCGCCGGCGCCTGGTTCAGACCCATGTAGAACACCAGGGTCTGCTTCTCCACCGCCAGGTTCGCCCAGTCCAGCTCGCCGCCGGTTTTCAGATGGCCGGTGACCAGGCGGACGCCCTGGGCGAAATCGCGATGGGTCAACGGGATCCCCGAGTAGGCGGAGCAGCCGGAGGCGGCGGTGATGCCGGGCACAACCGAGAAGGGGATCCCCGCCTCGCAGAGGGTCTCCAGCTCCTCTCCGCCGCGGCCAAAGATAAAGGGATCGCCGCCTTTCAGCCGGACCACGCGTCTTCCTTTTTGCGCTTCGCGCAGCAGGATCTGGTTGATCTCCTCCTGCGGCACGCAGTGATAGCCTGAGCGCTTGCCGACGAACACCCGGTCGGCATCGCGGCGCACCAGATTCATAATGTCGTCGGAGACTAGCCGGTCATAGACCACCACGTCGGCCTGCTGGATCTGCTGCAGGCCCTTGAGCGTGAGCAGCCCGGCGTCACCTGGGCCGGCGCCAACCAGGACGACCTCGCCGCGATGCTCTAACGGCTCGGTCAGCAGCTGCTCGGTGGTATCCGCCACCGCCTGCCGATCGTCATTGGCCAGCGACTGCGCCAGCCGGTCGTTAACGAACAGCTTCTCCCAGAAGCGGCGGCGTTCGCCTACGGTGGCAAACTGCTGCTTCACGCGCGCGCGCAGATGGCCGGCGTAGCGGGCCAGCTGGCCAAGATGCAGGGGTAAGACTGACTCCAGCTTCTCGCGCAACAGGCGCGCCAGCACCGGGGATGTCCCGCCCGAGGAGACGGCGACCATCAGCGGCGAGCGGTCGATGATGGACGGCATGATAAAGCTGGCCTGGCGCGGGGCATCCACCACGTTACAGAAGATACGCCGCGCTTCGGCCGCGTCGCTGACCTGCTGGTTCACCGTCTCATTATCGGTAGCGGCGATGGCCAGCCAGCAGTTGTCCAGCAGCGAGGGGATAAACTCCCCCTGCACAAGGGTTAGCATCTGTGAATCGGCCCACACATGAAACTGAGGGGTAAAGTCGAGCGCATTGACCGTGACGTTTGCGCCAGCATCCAGCAGCAGACGGGCCTTGCGTTCGGCGACATCCCCGCCGCCAACCAGTAAACAATCACGCTGGCGCAACTGGCAGAATATGGGTAAGTGATCCACAGAATAACCTCATAAAAATAAGGGGTAGAAAATGAGTGGTCGTAGAATAGCAGCAAAGGTAATACAAAACATGCGACATATCCCGCACTCATGCGCTGTCGGTCAGAAGTGTTACTTATATCTCCCCCCGTGGCAGGGGGGAGGATGCGGGACTCACGCCTTAAGCTGAACGTGGCCGTCTTTTACCCGGGCGTCGAAACGGGCGATAGAATGGCTGGCATCTTCCATACACAGGCCGTCGCTCAGGCGGAAACGTTGTTTTTTCAGCGGGCTGGCAACCCACAGGGCGCCGTCATGCTCGGCGATAATGCCGCGAGACAGTACGCTGGCGTTAAAGAACGGATCAATGTTGCTGATAGCGAACACCCTGTCGTCATGATAGGGACGGAAGATCGCCACCTGCTGCTGACCGAGCAGGGCGCAGACGCCGGTGGCGGGCAGGATGTCGTCAATGTTGCAGATGTTTACCCACTGGCTCATGCTTTTTCCTCCACCAGAGTAACCGGGATGCGCTCATACGGCGTGGCCGGGCGATGTTGGTCACGTTCTGGCACCACCTGAACGTTCGGGTCGCGCTGGTCGCTGTTGATAAAGTGTTTGAAGCGGGTCTGCGCCGCCGGGTTATTGACGGTCTCGGTCCACTCGCAGGCGAAGGCGGCGCGCAGGCGAGCCAGCTCCTCTTCCAGATGGTCGTTCAGACCGAGCTTGTCATCGATGATGACGCTGCGCAGATAGTCGATCCCGCCTTCCATGTTGTCCAGCCACGGCGCGGTGCGGGTCAGCTTATCGGCGGTGCGGATGTAGAACATCATAAAGCGGTCGAGATACTTAATCAGCGTCTCGCGATCGAGGTCCGCGGCCAGCAGATCGGCGTGGCGCGGCTTCATCCCGCCGTTACCGCACACGTACAGGTTCCAGCCTTTCTCGGTGGCGATGATCCCGACGTCTTTGCCCTGGGCTTCCGCACATTCGCGGGTACAGCCGGAGACGCCGAACTTCATTTTGTGCGGCGTACGGATGCCTTTGTAGCGATTTTCCAGTTCGACGCCGAAGCCGACGCTGTCGCCGACCCCGTAGCGGCACCAGGTGCTGCCGACGCAGGTTTTCGCCATCCGCAGCGCTTTGGCGTAGGCGTGGCCGGTTTCGAAGCCCGCTTCAATCAGCTGCCGCCAGATCTCCGGCAGGTCGTCTTTCTGCGCGCCAAACAGGCCGATGCGCTGGGAACCGGTGATTTTGGTGTACAGATTGAATTCACGAGCGATACGGCCCACAGCGACCAGCCCTTCCGGCGTGATTTCGCCGCCCGCGGAGCGTGGAATAACCGAGTAGGTGCCATCTTTCTGGATATTGGCGAGGAAGTTGTCGTTGGTGTCCTGCAGCGGCGTGTGCTGAGGCTTGAGGATGTACTCATTCCAGCAGGAGGCCAGCAGGGAGCCGACGGTCGGTTTACACACTTCACAGCCGTAGCCCTGGCCGTGTTTGGCCAGCAGTTCGTCGAAGGTTTTGATGCCTTCCACGCGGATCAGGTGGAACAGCTCCTGGCGGGAGTAAGCGAAATGTTCGCACAGGTTGTTGTTGACCTCGATACCCTGTTTCGCCAGCTCGGCGTTGAGCACCTGGGTGACCAACGGGATACAGCCGCCGCAGCCGGTACCGGCCTTGGTTTCCGCTTTCAGCGCCGCGACGGTATGGCAGCCTTTATTGATGGCGGCGATCAGGTCGCCTTTGCTGACGTCGAAGCAGGAGCAGATTTGCGCGCTGTCCGGCAGTTTATCGACGCCGATCGACGGCTTGCCGCTGCCGGCGTGGGCCGGGAGGATCAGCGAATCCGGATTCTCCGGCAACTCGATGGCGTTCAGCACCAGCTGCAGCAGGTTGCCGTAGTCGCTGGTGTCGCCGACCAGCACCGCGCCGAGCAGGGTTTTGTTGTCGGCGCTGACGATCAGACGCTTATAAACTTCTTTGCTTTCGTCGAGATAGACGTAGCTACGGGCGCCCGGCGTGTGGCCGTGGGCATCGCCGATACCGCCCACGTCTACACCCAGCAGCTTCAGCTTGGCGCTGAGGTCGGCGCCGGTGAAGCTGTTTTCACTGCCGAGGAGGTGGTCGACGGCCACCTGGGCCATTTTATAACCCGGCGCGACGAGGCCATACACGCGGTTGTTCCAGCTGGCGCATTCGCCGATGGCATAGATATCCGGGTCGGAGGTCTGGCAGCTATCGTTGACCATGATGCCGCCGCGCTGGGCAACCGCCAGTCCGCACTGGGTGGCCAGTTTATCGCGCGGGCGGATCCCGGTAGAGAAGACGATGAAATCGACCTGCAGCTCGCTACCGTCGGCGAAGTGCATGGTTTTGCGCGCCTCGGTGCCCTGCTGAACGATCTCTTTGGTGTTTTTGCTGGTGTGAACTTTCACGCCCATGCTTTCAATTTTGCGCCGCAGCTGCTCGCCGCCCATCTGGTCGAGCTGCTCGGCCATCAGCATCGGCGCGAATTCGATAACATGGGTTTCGACACCGAGGTTTTTCAGGGCGCCTGCGGCTTCCAGGCCGAGCAGGCCGCCGCCGACCACCGCGCCGCGTTTGCTGCGACGGGCGCAGGATTCAATGGCGTTAAGATCTTCAATGGTGCGATAGACGAAGCAATCCTGAGTTTCCGCGCCTTTAATCGGCGGGATCCAGGGGTATGAGCCGGTCGCCATAATCAGCTTGTCGTAGAACACCGTGCGCCCGGCGCTGGAGTGGATCACTTTCTCCTGGCGGTTGATGGTGATGGCCCGTTCGCCGACCAGCACCTTGACGCCGTGTTTCTCATAGAAACCTTCGCGGACCAGCGACAGCTCTTCTGCGGTATGGTGGGAGAAATAAGACGACAGGTGGACACGGTCGTAGGCGATACGCGGTTCTTCACAGAACACGGTAATGTCGAACTGTCCGGCAGGCGCCTTATCGAGAAGCTCTTCGATAAAGCGATGGCCAACCATGCCGTTACCGATAATAGCGATTCTGACTTTGCTCATTTTTGCCTCGATTTCTTTTCTATTACCGCCTACCTTAACGATTCAGCCATCAGGCTTATTGATGCAAATCAATGACAACTTCACCTACCACTTAATGGGTATATAATTGATTTGTCTGTAATTTTCTAAGTTGTGGAAAACGCTGGCTTTTCCTTTTTGCCGATTTTGTGTACAAGAATTGGGTGGGTCGCGATTGGGGTTGAGTAGAAAACAAGCCGTATTGAATAGAGAGGGTGATATGACAGCAGCGCCGCTTTGGTTGATTCAGAACGTACGCCTGGCAGACCGCGACGGCCTGTGGCAGATAGCGATAGATAAGGGCCGCTTTGGCGAGATCACACCGATGGGGGAGGCGCGGGACGAAAGCTACGAGGTGTTGAACGCTCGCGGCGGCCTGGCGATCCCGCCTTTTATTGAGCCGCATATCCATCTGGATACCACCCAGACGGCCGGTGAGCCGAACTGGAACCAGTCCGGCACCCTGTTCGAGGGGATTGAGCGCTGGGCGGAGCGGAAAGCGCTGCTCAGCCATGAGGACGTTAAAGCCCGGGCGTGGAAAACCCTCAAGTGGCAGATCGCCAATGGCGTGCAGTTTGTCCGTACCCATGTCGATGTCTCCGATCCAACGTTGACGGCGCTGAAGGCGATGCTGGAGGTCAAAAAGGAGGTGGCGCCATGGGTCGAGCTGCAGATTGTCGCTTTTCCGCAGGAGGGGATCCTCTCTTACCCCAACGGCGAGGCGCTGCTGGAAGAGGCCCTGAAGCTGGGGGCGGATGTCGTCGGGGCGATCCCGCACTTTGAGTTCACCCGTGAATATGGGGTGGAATCGCTGCATATCGCCTTTCGACTGGCGCAGAAATATGACCGCCCGCTGGATATTCACTGCGATGAAATTGACGATGAACAGTCGCGCTTTGTTGAAACCGTTGCCGCGCTGGCGCTGAAGGCGGGGATAGGGCCGCGGGTGACGGCCAGCCATACCACCGCCATGCACTCCTATAATGGCGCCTATACCTCGCGCCTGTTCCGCCTGCTAAAGCTCTCCGGCATCAACTTTGTCGCCAATCCGCTGGTCAATATTCATCTGCAGGGCCGGTTTGACGACTACCCGAAGCGACGAGGCATTACCCGGGTGAAGGAGCTGATGGCGGCGGGGATCAACGTTTGCTTTGGTCATGATGATGTCTTTGACCCGTGGTACCCGCTGGGGACCGGTAATATGCTGCAGGTCCTGCATATGGGGCTGCACGTTTGCCAGCTGATGGGCTACCAGCAGATTAACGACGGCCTGCAGCTTATCACTGACAACAGCGCCCGCACGTTTGGCCTGACCGATTACGGCATCGTCAGCGGCAACCCGGCTAACCTGATCATCCTCCCGGCGGAGAATGGCTTTGAGGCGGTACGCTGCCAGGTGCCGGTGCGCTGGTCAATTCGCCAGGGAAGGGTGATCGCGATTACCCAGCTGGCGCAAACCTGGATCCAGACCGACCGCGGTGGCGAGGCGCTCTCTTTTATGAGGAACAGCCCCCTTGCGGACGCAAAGGGGCCGAAGGCTTAGTGAGACGCCGCCTGCGCGTTGTTCTGGCGGTGACGGGAGACGAAGCCGAGGATAAAGCACATCACGAACACCACGGCGTAGAGGCCGTTAGCGGTGTGCAGCGCTGCCAGCGGACCGCTGGCAGCCACAATCGGGCCGGTAACCACGAAAGTCAGCATGGTGCCGATGGTGCCGCAGGTGAGGATAAAGTTCACCAGCTTTGGTGAAGCGACTTTAGTTTGCTGCGAACCGAGCGTAATGATCGAGGTGTAGATGGCGCTGGAGAAGAAGCCCAGGGTCAGAATAAACCACGGCATATGCTCCGGCGAACCATTGATAAACAGGTACATCAGCACCGTCGCGAGGCCGGCGAGGACGGTCAAGATGCGCTGCAGGTCGAAGAAGCGCAGGATAAAGCTGAATGACCACATGCCGATCATGTAGGACATCCAGAAATCGCTCACCAGTTTACCGGCATCGCCGAGGCTCATGCCCAGGCTCTTGGCATATTCCGGTACCCAGGAGATAAAGCCCAGCTGACCGAGGATGTAGCACAGCGCCGCGACGGAGAGGAACAGCACGCCGATGCCCCACTTCTCTTTCACCACCGGCTGGCTGTTTTCGCTCTGCGCTTTTTTGCCGAGCACCGGGAAGTCACAGCCGAATGTCAGGACGAAAATAGCGACATACACCAGACCGATACAGGCGTAGACCCAGTACCACTCGATGCTGCGCGCCAGCAGGACCGCGGCGACCATCGGAAAAATCATTCCCGCCATGCTAAAGAAGGAGTCGGTAAACAGCAGACGCGCCCCGCGCTGACGGCCTTCATACATATGGGTGATCAGGAAGGTCCCGATCGACATGGTGATCCCGCTGACCAGGCCGAGAACGAACATCGACGCGGAGAACAGCGCCAGGCTGTGGCTGAGCATCAGGCCGGCCACCGCCAGCACCATTAAAATAAAGCCAAAACGCAGCTGAGTTTTCAGCGGCACGATCTCCATCAGCCAGGCATTGAGGAAAATGGAGATCAGAATACCGGCGTTCAGAAAGGTAAAGGTGTTGCTCATACTGGAAACGGGCAGATGGAAATAATCCGCAATGTTACCCATCACCATCCCGGTGACGATCACCAACGCGCCGGTCAGGGCGTAGGAGAAGAAGCTGATCCATGTGAGCTTAATACGGTTGCTGTTAGTCATGACTGGCCTGTGAATAGAAAGGTAAAGCGCGTTGACGCTGCGCCGGGCGGACAGATTTTAGTCGTTCAGGTGATGTAATTAAATGTTTATTGTGAAATACGTTATCTTTTGCATGTTTTAATGTGACTTGCATCACGATTTTTTCGACGCAAGGGAGAACGTTTGCGCGGTTACAATTATTACAGCTAAGTAAAATTTGGTAAAAGGCTGGCCCAGGATGCAAAGGCTCTTTAGAATCAAGGCACTCGCTTTTATTCTGCTCCGTTAAGGAATTTCCATGCTCAAATCAACACTGGCGGCGATGGCTGCCGTTTTCGCCATTTCAGCTTTCTCCCCGGCCATGGCGGCAAAGGGCGATCCGCATGTGCTGCTGACCACCTCGGCAGGTAACATTGAGCTTGAGTTAAACAGCCAGAAAGCCCCGATTTCCGTGGATAACTTCCTGAAGTACGTTAACAGCGGCTTCTACAACAACACCACTTTCCACCGCGTGATCCCGGGATTCATGGTGCAGGGCGGCGGCTTTAACGAGCAGATGCAGCAGAAACAGCCTAACCCGCCGATCAAGAATGAAGCAGACAACGGCCTGCGCAACACCCGCGGCACCATCGCGATGGCGCGTACCGCCGATCAGGATAGCGCCACCAGCCAGTTCTTCATCAATGTGGCGGATAACGCCTTCCTCGACCATGGCCAGCGCGATTTTGGCTATGCGGTGTTTGGCAAGGTAGTCAAAGGCATGGACGTTGCGGATAAGATCTCCCAGGTCCAGACCCATAACGTCGGCCCATACCAGAATGTGCCGACTAAACCGGTTGTTATCCTCTCTGCGAAAGTGCTGCCCTAATCCTCCCGCGGCGCGGTGGTTTATCGCCGCGCCCGGTTGCCTCCCGGCATAACCTGTAATTGCTGCTTATACTTGTGGCACACAGGGGACGATAAGGGGGGCGACGATGCGTCCACTCACCGATAAGCAAAAATCCCGGCTCTGGGAACAGACACGTAATAGCAATTTTCAGGCCAGCCGTCGCCTCGAAGGCGTATCGGTGCCGCTGGTTACGCTGACTGCCGAGGAGGCGCAGGCTCGCCTCGCGACGCTGCGGAGGGAGTATGAGCGATAAATTTGGCGATGAACGCGATCCTTACCTCTATCCGGCGCTGAACGTCCTGCGCAACCGCCTCGGCATCCGCCAGGCTAAAACGCTGCAGCAGGCTGCCCTGGAGATGACGTCCCTGCGGGCGGCCACCCTGCCGCTGGGCCCGCGGGTGCGCGGCTTACCCTATCTGTGCGCTATTCATCATCAGCTGTATCAGGATCTGTTTGACTGGGCGGGTAGGCTGCGTGAAGTGAACCTCTACCTGGGCGATACGCCGTTCTGCCACTTTGCCCGCATCGAAGAGGAGGGGAATGCCCTGATGCAGGCTCTGGAGCAGGAGGATTATCTCTGCGGTCTGCCGCGAGATACCTTTATCGAACGCCTGAGCTGGTTCTATGGTGAAATTAATGTGCTGCACCCTTTTCGTCTCGGCAATGGCCTGACCCAGCGCATTTTCTTTGAACAGCTGGCGATACATGCCGGCTACCTTCTTGACTGGCGTGACGTCGATCCTGCCGCCTGGAGCACCGCCTGTCAGCAGGGCGCGATGGGCGATCCGGACCCGCTGGCGGCGATCTTTCGCAAAGTGGTAAGCGAAGCGCGGGAATCTGAGTAGAATAGCCCGGTTTGATTGTTCCGGAGCCGCTATGATCCTGCTTATCGATAACTATGACTCTTTCACCTGGAATCTGTATCAGTACTTTTGCGAACTGGGGGCGGAAGTGCTGGTCAGGCGCAACGATGCGTTGACGCTGGAGGAGATAGCGTCGCTGGCACCGGAGAAGATAGTGATTTCGCCTGGTCCCTGTACGCCGGATGAAGCGGGGATTTCCCTCGCGGTAATCCGTCACTATGCAGGGAAAACGCCGCTGCTGGGCGTCTGCCTCGGGCATCAGGCGATAGCCCAGGCGTTTGGCGCGACCATTGTGCGGGCGGCGCAGGTGATGCATGGAAAAACCTCGCTTATCGAGCATAACGGCGAAGGGGTGTTTCTGGGGCTGAATAATCCTTTGATGGTGACCCGCTATCATTCGCTGGTGATTGACCCGCCGACGCTGCCGCCTGAGTTTATCGTCACCGCCCGCAGCGCCAGCGGTGAGATTATGGGGATCCGTCATCGCGACTGGGATCTCGAGGGCGTGCAGTTCCATCCGGAAAGCATCCTCAGCGAACAGGGCCATCAATTGCTGGCGAACTTTATTAAGCGGTGATTTCGGTTGCCATTGACTGATTTTTTATGCATATTTTGTGATTAGATTATCATAATCGCATCTGCATAACGAAGAGGGATGGGCAAGACATGGCAACTGAACAACCGGCAATCACCCGCGCCACATTCGATGAAGTTATTTTGCCAATTTATGCACCGGCAGAATTCATCCCGGTAAAGGGAAAAGGCAGCCGCGTCTGGGATCAGCAGGGCAAAGAGTATGTTGATTTCGCCGGCGGTATCGCGGTGACGGCGCTCGGCCATTGCCACCCGGCGCTGGTGGCGGCGCTCCACGCGCAGGGCGAAACGCTGTGGCATACCAGCAACGTCTTTACCAATGAGCCAGCGCTGCGCCTGGGACGTAAACTTGTCGATGCCACCTTCGCCGAGCGAGTGGTGTTTATGAACTCCGGTACCGAAGCCAATGAAACGGCCTTTAAGCTGGCGCGTCACTATGCGGTGACCCGCCATAGCCCGTACAAAACCAAAATCATCGCTTTCCATAATGCCTTTCATGGTCG
Organism: Klebsiella sp. GB_Kp056; assembly: GCF_040064755.1. Lineage (NCBI taxonomy): Bacteria > Pseudomonadati > Pseudomonadota > Gammaproteobacteria > Enterobacterales > Enterobacteriaceae > Klebsiella > Klebsiella sp. GB_Kp056. The sequence goes on from NZ_JBEAJA010000070.1 coordinate 86,415, forward strand.
CTCCCTGTTTACCGTCTCCGTCGGCGGGCAGCCGAAGTACTCCGATGGTTTCGGCCCGAAACCGGCGGATATTGTCCATGTTCCCTTCAACGACCTGCAGGCGGTAAAAGCGGTGATGGATGACCACACCTGCGCGGTGGTGGTGGAGCCGATTCAGGGCGAAGGCGGCGTGACGGCAGCGACGCCGGCGTTCCTGCAGGGGCTGCGCGAACTGTGCGATCAACACCAGGCGCTGTTAGTCTTTGATGAAGTGCAGTGCGGAATGGGGCGTACCGGATCGCTGTTTGCCTATATGCACTATGGCGTAACCCCGGATATTCTCACCAGCGCCAAAGCGCTGGGCGGCGGTTTCCCGGTCAGCGCCATGTTGACTACCCATGAGATCGCCAGCGCCTTCCATGCGGGTTCCCATGGCTCAACCTACGGCGGCAACCCGCTGGCCTGCGCGGTCGCCAACGCCGCTTTCGATCTGATCAATACCCCGGCGGTGCTGGATGGCGTGAACGCCAAACGCGAACTGTTCGTCAAACACCTGCAGCAGCTGGATGCCGAGTTTGATCTGTTCAGTGATATTCGCGGGATGGGCCTGCTGATTGGCGCCGAACTCAAGCCGCAGCACAAGGGCCGCGCGCGTGATTTTCTCTATGCCGCTGCGGAAGCCGGCGTCATGGTGCTTAACGCCGGGCCGGACGTGATGCGTTTTGTTCCCTCGCTGATCATCGAAGAGCAGGATATTGCCGAGGGGATGGCGCGCTTTGCCCAGGCCGTGGCAAAGGTGATTAACGGCTGATCTTCCGCAGCCAGATGCCGTGATGCGGCCGCTGACGCCATGCCACTGACGAAATGGTGTGCATGGTGTTCAGATGGCCCAGAATGCGTTGCAGATGCTGCTCCAGGGTGCTTAACGGACCGATCGGCACCTCGCTTTCCGGTGACTCCATAATATTGACATCCCCTGCGCTGCCGGGGCCATCGCTGTCCAGCCGCTGCTGACAGCGCTGCAGGGCAATCTCACAGGATTCGAGATAGCGCTGGGCAAGATCCGGGGTGAGCATCGTATGCTCCCGGGCCAAAGTGGTCATGGCGTTGATGTGTTCGACGATAAACTGGCTGTGCGTCACCCATAGCTTCATATCTTCCAGGTAGTGGGTATTAAACCCGGGCTCCTGCATCGCCTGATTCAGGGAGTTGTAGAGCGCGTTGTGCGCCTGATTGACGCGCATGCGCTGGTAGGCCAGCGCGGGCGCTTTGGGGTCGGGGCTGAGGATCAGGCGAATCGCCTGCTGGTCGGCCTCCAGCGCATCGTGGGCGTTTTTTTTCAGCAGGCCGCTCTGCCACTGCGGCCACAGCCAGACCATCCCGCCGAAGGCGATCAGGCAGCCGATCAGCGTGTCGATCAGCCGGGCGATAATAAACTGTTCGCCGTTAAGCGTCAGCAGCTGCAGGGTATATACCGCCGTCACCGTAAACCCCACCATCGCCCAGCCATAGTGTTTGCGGATGATCAGATAGCTGAGCAGGGTGATCAGCAGCATCCCGCTCAGGGTATAGCTCTCCGGAACGTGAAAGTGCAAGGTCAGCCCGGCGATGATCAGGCCGGCGAGCGTCCCCGCCGCCCGGTGGACAATACGTACCCGCGTGGCGCCATAGCCGTTCTGTGTCACGAAGAGGACGGTCATCAGGATCCAGTAGGGCTTCGGCAAATGCAGGGCGTTGCCCATCAGGCTGGCGATGCTCAGCATCACGCTGATGCGGGCGGCGTTGCGCAGCGCGGGCGACTTCAGCGACAGATAGTTCTTTAGCGCGGGAAACAACGGTAAACGACGCTCTTTGTCAGCCATCAGATCCCGGGCATACAGCGGGCGCTGGGTATGCAGCACCCGGGCGATGCGGCTGAAGTGCCAGGCGCAGAAGTGGCCGACCGGGTTATCCGGATGCTGGCGGGCGATCTTTTCCAGGGCGCCGATCTGTTTATTCATCTGGAAACGCTGCGGAAAACGATGATAGAGCATGTCATCCGCCAGCACCCGCAGGCGGGCGGCGACGGTCTGCGCGTTCCAGCGGATCACCGCTTCGGCATGGCTGCGCTCAACCAGCTTTTGCACCTCTTCCGGCTGATGCAGGCTGACTGAAATATGCTCCTGTAGATCCAGCCCCATCTGGAACGCTCGCAGAAGACGTTTGTGGTCGTTACGTTGGTTGGCGGCCAGCATATGCATCTGCTGATAGCACTGGGTGATTAAATCGACCACCTTCTGCTGGCGGATGAGCAGCGGCGGCAGGGCGGTCGAGGGATCGGTATGCTGGGTCAACAGGCTATATTTGGCTTCGCAATAATTGGCCAGTTCCCGGTAGAGCAGACTGAGCGACTCCCGCAGCGGCTGTTCGCGCCACAGCCAGAACCAGAACCAGTTAAACACGCCGTACCATAGCGTGCCGAAGGCGTAGATCAGCAGCGGCTCCCAGACGGGCATATTGCCCGCCAGGCTCAGGGTAAAGATGGCGGCGATCAGCGACGCGGGCAGCAGGCGCGCGTGCAGCGAACTGATTTCCGCGGTGACGCCGAGCAATAGCGCCAGGCCGCTGAGAATAAGCGGCAAAGGTATGGTCTGGGCGAGCAGCAGCTGCACCACCAGGCTGCATCCGGCAAACAGACAGCCGCCGATAATCAGACGCTTAAAAAAGCGCTTATGCGGAGTGTCGAGACCGGCGATGTTGCAGCAGGCGGGAACTAAGGAAAACAGGAGTCCCTGCTGGAGATGGCCGAGCAGAAGACCGATGGCCACAGGCAGACACAGCACCAGCGTTTGCCGCAGTACATAGTTGACTTCCGGATGGTAAATCAGCCTGCGCCACATGAGGGAAAAACAAAAACGGCGTACTGCAGGAGCAATACGCCGCTTAGCAACTTAACGGGTGCCGTAGACGACGATAGTTTTACCGTGGGCGGAAATCAGGTTCTGATCTTCCAGCATTTTCAAAATACGGCCAACGGTTTCACGAGAGCAGCCGACGATCTGACCAATTTCCTGACGGGTAATTTTAATTTGCATACCGTCCGGGTGGGTCATGGCATCGGGTTGCTTCGCCAGGTTCAGCAGCGTCTGGGCGATACGGCCCGTCACGTCGAGGAAGGCGAGGTTGCCCACTTTCTCAGACGTCACCTGCAGACGGCGAGCCATTTGCGAAGAGAGACGCATCAGAATGTCCGGGTTCACCTGGATCAGCTGACGGAATTTCTTATAAGAGATCTCGGCCACTTCACATGCGGTTTTCGCCCGTACCCAGGCGCTACGCTCCTGACCCTCTTCAAACAGGCCTAATTCACCGATGAAATCGCCCTGGTTGAGGTAGGAGAGGATCATCTCTTTACCTTCTTCATCCTTGATGAGTACAGCCACGGAGCCTTTAACGATGTAGTACAGCGTTTCTGCTTTCTCACCCTGGTGGATCAGCGTGCTCTTTGATGGGTACTTATGAATGTGGCAATGAGACAAGAACCATTCAAGGGTAGGGTCTGTTTGCGGTTTGCCAAGCACCATGCGCGGTTATCCTCTGTTATAAGCTATCTCCGGGCGCCGACACTACACGGCGTCCGGGCATGCAATCGTATTGTTTCCCTATACCTGGGAAGCTGGCTGATGATTTTTCGACAGCCTGTAATGTGAACTCCTCTGCATACATGCAGTACATCAATGTATTACTGTAGCATCCAGACTGTTTTAGCATAGCTTTCGCCGCATGTCTCCTGGTGTCTCGCTTCAGCATGACGCAGGTCGCCTTCCGTTGCGAGAATTGTTATGTGCGCGTAATCTGACAGGAATATTGCGATACTGGAGTTAAATTTTATGCAAGCGCGTGTGAAATGGGTTGAAGGGTTAACCTTTATCGGGGAGTCCGCGTCAGGACACCAGATTCTGATGGATGGCAACTCCGGAGATAAGGCGCCCAGCCCGATGGAGATGGTGCTGATGGCGGCGGGCGGTTGCAGTGCGATCGATGTGGTCTCTATTTTGCAAAAAGGTCGTCACGACGTGACCAACTGCGAAGTGAAGCTGACCTCTGAGCGTCGGGAAGAGGCGCCGCGCCTGTTCACGCATATTAATCTGCACTTTATCGTCACCGGTAAGGCGCTGAAAGATGCCGCAGTCTCCCGCGCGGTGGATCTGTCGGCAGAGAAATACTGCTCGGTGGCGCTGATGCTGGAAAAAGCGGTGAAGATCACCCACTCCTATGAAGTGATCGAGGCGTAGTCTTCGCCTGCTGATGTGAATGATCTCAACCCCGGCCTGGCCGGGGTTTTTTCTGTTAGCCGATCTTTCGGCCTTCCATCAGACGCTCGACCAGCGGCGCCATAATAAGCTCCATCGCCAGCCCCATTTTACCGCCCGGCACCACCAGGGTGTTCATGTGCGAAATAAACGAGCCCTGTAGCATCGCCAGCAGCCAGGGGAAGTCGATGTTCTGCAGATTGCGGAAATGGATCACCACAAAGCTCTCGTCCAGAGAGGGGATCGCTTTCGCGGCAAACGGGTTGGAGGTGTCCACCGTCGGCACGCGCTGGAAGTTGATGTGGGTGCGGGAAAACTGCGGGGTGATGAAGTTAATGTAATCTTCCATCGATCGGACGACGGAGTCCATCACCGCCTCCCGGGAGTGGCCGCGTTCGCTGGTGTCGCGAATGAGTTTCTGGATCCACTCCAGGTTAACGATAGGCACGACCCCGACCAGCAGGTCGACATGGCTGGCGACATCATGCTGCGGCGTGACAACCCCGCCATGCAGCCCCTCATAGAACAGCACGTCCGTCGGCTCCGGCAGCGGCTGCCATGGGGTGAAGGTTCCCGGCACCTGATTCCACGGCACGGCTTCGTCATAGGTGTGCAGGTATTTACGCGACTGGCCTTTGCCATGGCGGCCATAGTCGACAAAGGTCTGCTCCAGCAGGCCGAAGTCGTTCGCCTCCGGGCCAAAGTAGCTGATATGTTTGCCCTGATCCCGCGCTTTGCGGATCGCCATGTCCATTTCCGGGCGGGTGTAGCGATGAAAGCTGTCGCCTTCCACCTCCGCGGCGTGCAGATTTAGCTGCGCGAAGATTTTGCGAAAGGCGAGGCTGGTGGTGGTAGTGCCCGCGCCGCTGGAGCCCGTGACGGCGATCACCGGATGTTTGGCAGACATAACAACTCCCTGGTTAAACGATGTAGTGGCGTCGCCTTAGCCGTTAAACAGGGCGCGCGGCATAATATTGACTGTCTCATGCAGTTCCGACCACACGAGGACCGCCTCTCCGCGTTTCAGCTGCTGTTTTACATCGGCGACTTTATCGGCAAGTGAACGTTCATGTTCACCATAATCGGTGCCTTCGCGTAACACAAAGCTTTCAATCAGGTTATCCAGCGTTTCGGGATCCAGATCCTGCCAGGGAATAATCATACGGGAACCTCCAGCCAGCGGTTTAACCAGTCGGGAATGCGTCTTTCCAGCCACATCTCCGGTTTACGCAGGGTGCCGCCGACGAAGCCGACGTGGCCGCCTTGTTCAGTCAATTGATACTCAACGTTCGCCGGCAGTTGCTCCTGCGGGGGAATGGAGTGGTGGTCCATAAACGGGTCGTCTTTCGCATGGATGATGAGCGTCGGCTTAGTGATATCGCTGAGCCGCGGCATGGCGCTGCATTGCCGGTAATAATCCAGCGCATCGGCGAAGCCATGGATTTTGGCGGTGATCATATCGTCAAATTCCCGGATGCGGCGCATCCCTTTGAGCTGGCGTAAATCGACGGGCAGCGAGCCAGGATACGCTTTCAGCTTACGTGAGGCGTTGGCTTTTAACAGATTGAGCAGATAACGCTGATAAACTCGCGAGAAGCCCTTATCCATATGATAGCTGCAGGCTTCCAGCATGAAAGGCGCGGAAACGATCACCGCCGCATCCAGCGGGCAGCGGTCGCCTTCTTCTGCCAGCAGGCAGCCCAGCATGTTGCCGCCCAGCGAATAGCCGACGGCGGCGGTCGGCGCGGGGCCAAACTCGCGCTGCAGCCAGTGCAGAAACCAGGTGCCATCTTCCGTTTCGCCGGAGTGATAGATGCGGTGATTGCGGTTAGGTTCGCCGCTGCAGCCGCGAAAGTGCATGACCACGCCCAGCCAGCCGCGCTGCATCGCCGCGTGGATCAGTCCATGGGCATACGGGCTGTGCAGACTCCCTTCCAGACCATGAAAGACGACGAGGCGCGGCTTGTGGCGCGCCTGGTGTGGGTCTTCGCTCCAGGCGAGATCGACAAAATCGCCGTCCGGCAGCTCAAGGCGCTGCCAGTGCGGGGTAAAGCGCAATTTACGGCGGATCAGCCGCGGCAGCATGGTTTGCAGATGACGATTGCCCACGCCGCGCATGGGATGGAACTCACGCGAATCGTTTTCGGGGGGCGTCATGTCTGTGGGGATGATTTCAACCATAGCACCAGAATAATTAATAAACGTGATGATGACTATACCGCGCAGGGCGCGCGGGAGTTAGCCAATATGTGGTCTTGTGGCCAATGACGCCCGGTGACACCGAAAACAAACCATTGATGTCATTGATGGCCTGAGCATGGGAATGGCAGAAACCCATTCTGCCCGCGCCGTCGCAGGCAGAATGATGAGGCTGCGTTAGCCTTCCTGAAGCATGCGCTCCAGCTGCTCTTGGGCCTCCAGCCAGGCCATTTCGCACTCTTCCAGCCCGGATTTCGCGCTGGCCTGCTGCTGCAGGCATTCAGTCAGTTCCGCTTTCCGCGAGGCGTCGTAGAGTTCGCTGTCGCCAAGTTTCTCTTCCGCACTGGCCAGCTGCGCGTTGAGCTTGTCCATCTCTTTCTCCAGACGGGCGATCTCTTTGCGCAGCGGTTGGGTCTGGCTGCGCAGCTCCGCTTCCCGACGCTTCTGGTCTTTGCGCGCTTGCGCGCTGTTGCCGCTCTCTTTTGGCGCGTCGCCGCTCTGGGACTCCTGTTTTTGCGAGTCGCTGAGCCACTGCTGATAATCGTCCAGATCGCCGTCGAACGGTTCGACTTTACCATCGTGGACAAGGTACAGATCGTCGGTGGTGGAGCGGATCAGGTGGCGATCGTGCGATACGACTACCAGCGCCCCTTCAAAGTCGATCAGCGCTTCGGTTAAGGCCTGACGCATATCGAGGTCGAGATGGTTGGTCGGTTCGTCGAGCAGCAGCAGGTTAGGGCGCTGCCAGACGATCAGGGCCAGCACCAGACGCGCCTTTTCTCCACCGGAGAAGCGGCGGGTCTCTTCGCTGACCTTATCCCCCTGGAAACCAAAGCCGCCAAGATAATCGCGCAGCTTCTGCTCCAGCTCCTGCGGCGCCAGGCGCGCCAGGTGCTGCAGCGGCGACTCATCGGCGCGCAGGAACTCCAGCTGATGCTGGGCGAAGTAGCCGAGCTTGATGCCTTTGGCGAGGCCGATCTCGCCGCTCACGGGCTGGAGTTCGCCAGCCAGCAGCTTAATCAGCGTCGATTTCCCTGCGCCGTTGCGGCCCAGCAGGCCGATACGCGACCCCGGCACCAGATTGAGCTTAATGGAGTCGAGGATAATACGCTCGCCATAGCCGGCGCTGACTTTCTCCATCTTCAGCAGCGGGTTTGGCAGGCTCTCCGGCTGGCGGAAGCTGAAGTGGAACGGGTTATCCACGTGCGCCGGGGCGATGAGTTCCATCCGCTCCAGCATTTTAATACGGCTCTGCGCCTGCTTGGCTTTGGTGGCTTTGGCGCGGAAGCGATCGATATAGCTTTGCAGATGCGCGACACGCTGCTGCTGGCTTTCGTACATCGCCTGCTGCTGAGCGAGCCGGGTGGCGCGCTGCACTTCAAACGAGCTGTAGTTGCCGGTGTACTCAAACATCGTCTGCTGTTCGATATGGATAATTTTGTCGACGATAGGATCGAGGAAATCGCGATCGTGGGAGATCAGGATCAGCGTCCCCGTGTAGCCCTTCAGCCACTTCTCCAGCCAGATCACCGCATCAAGGTCGAGGTGGTTAGTCGGTTCATCGAGCAGCAGCAGATCGGAGCGGCAGATCAGCGCTTGCGCGAGGTTAAGACGCATACGCCAGCCGCCGGAAAAATCGCTGACCGGCCGCTCGAGCTGTTCATTGCTGAAACCCAGGCCGTGCAGCAGGCTGGCGGCGCGGGAGCGGATGGTCCAGGCGTCGATGGCGTCCAGCTTGCCGTGGACGGTGGCGATGGCATGGCCGTCGTTGCGCTCGTTAGCCTGCTGGAGCGCGGCTTCCAGCTGGCGATATTCACGATCGCCGTCAATGACATAATCGATTGCCGGCTGCGGCAGGGCCGGGGTTTCCTGATTCACCCAGGCCAGCTGCCAGTTGCCGGGAAAGGTCATACTGCCGCCGTCAGCGCTTATCTCGTTTTTCAAAAGCGATAGCAGCGTCGATTTCCCGCAGCCGTTTTTCCCCACCAGACCGACCTTCTGGCCAGGGTTGATGGTAGCGGTGGCGTTGTCCAGCAGGACGCGTACGCCGCGACGAATTTGTAACGAGGAGAAAACAATCATAAGGCGCCGTATGTTCAGACTATGTTAATTTGTCATTATGATAATGTAGTGTGGAAGCGAATCGCTTCACCGGGCCGCCATGGTAGCCCAAAACGAAGACGATACACAAAGTCATTCTGGCTGTGTCAAAACGCCAGGGCTGTGCAGGCCGCCAGAAGACCTACGGGAGGGGAATGATGTCTCAGACAGCGAAAGTGTTGCTGCTGTATGCCCACCCAGAATCTCAGGATTCCGTGGCCAACCGGGTTTTATTACAACCGGCCTTACAGTTGCCAAACGTCACCGTGCACGATCTCTACGCGCACTATCCGGATTTTTTTATCGATATTGCTCACGAACAGGACCTGCTGCGCCAGCATGAGGTGATCGTTTTCCAGCATCCTTTATATACCTGGAGCTGTCCGGCGCTGCTCAAGGAGTGGCTGGATCGTGTCTTAAGCCGCGGCTTCGCCAGCGGCGCCGGAGGGAACGAACTGGCGGGAAAGTACTGGCGCAGCGTGATCACCACCGGCGAACCTGAGAGCGCCTACCGTCGCGATGCGAATCGCTATCCGATGAACGATATTTTACGTCCTTTTGAACTGACCGCCGGCATGTGCCGTATGCACTGGATGAGCCCCATTATCGTCTACTGGGCCCGGCGGCAACAGCCAGAGGAGCTACGCAGCCGCGCCCTGGCCTATCGGGACTGGCTGGCCAACCCCCTTGCCGCCGGAGGTGTCCATGGCGGGATTTGATTTGCTGCTGGCGGGGGTGCTGTTTTTGTTCGCGGCCGTTATCGCCGTCCCTCTGGCTTCAAGACTGGGAATTGGCGCGGTGCTGGGCTATCTGCTGGCCGGGATCGCCATAGGTCCGTGGGGGCTCGGGTTTATCAGCGATGTGGATGAAATTCTCCATTTCTCTGAACTCGGCGTGGTGTTTCTGATGTTTATCATTGGCCTGGAGCTCAATCCCGCCAAGCTATGGCGGCTGCGAAGCTCCATCTTCGGCGTTGGCGCGGCGCAGGTGATGCTCAGCGCGGCGATCCTCGGCGGTCTGTTGATGACGACAGGATTTTCATGGCAGGCGGCGGTGGTTGGCGGGATCGGCCTGGCGATGTCCTCTACCGCGATGGCACTGCAGCTGATGCGCGAGAAGGGAATGAGCCGCAGCGAATCAGGGCAGTTAGGCTTTTCGGTCCTGCTGTTTCAGGATCTGGCGGTGATCCCGGCGCTGGCGCTGGTGCCTCTGCTGGCGGGTTCCGCGGATGAGCATGTGAACTGGCTAACGGTCGGCATGAAGGTCCTGGCGTTTGCCGGGATGCTGATTGGCGGACGCTATTTACTGCGGCCGGTGTTCCGCTTTATCGCCAGCTCCGGGGTCAGGGAAGTGTTCACTGCCGCCACGCTGCTGCTGGTCCTTGGATCCGCCCTGTTTATGGAGGCGCTGGGGCTGTCGATGGCGCTAGGTACCTTTATCGCCGGCGTGCTGCTGGCGGAAAGTGAGTATCGCCATGAACTGGAGATCGCCATCGATCCGTTCAAGGGGCTGCTGCTTGGGTTGTTCTTTATCTCGGTCGGTATGGCGCTGAACCTTGGCGTGCTGTACACCCATCTGCTGTGGGTGGCGGTGAGCGTGGCGGTGCTGGTGGCGGTAAAAATGCTGGTGCTCTATCTGCTGGCCCGTCTCTATGGCCTGCGGAGTTCCGAGCGTATGCAGTTTGCGGGCGTATTAAGCCAGGGCGGCGAGTTCGCGTTTGTTCTCTTTTCGCTGCCCGCTTCTCAGCGGTTGTTCCAGCACGACCAGATGGCGCTGCTGCTGGTGGCCGTCACCTTGTCGATGATGACCACGCCGCTGCTGATGAAAGGGATCGATAAGATACTGTCGCGACGCCTGAATCCAGCAGAGGATACCGATGAGGCGCCGTGGGTAGAGGACGATAAACCGCAGGTGATTATTGTTGGCTTTGGCCGTTTCGGCCAGGTCATCGGTCGCCTGCTGATGGCCAATAAGATGCGTATTACGGTGCTGGAGCGAGACATCAGCGCGGTGAATCTGATGCGCAACTATGGCTATAAAGTCTATTTTGGCGACGCCACCCAGCTGGAACTGCTGCGCTCGGCGGGGGCGGAGGAGGCGCAGTCGATCGTCATTACCTGTAATGAGCCGGAAGACACCATGCGGCTGGTGGAGATGTGTCAACAACACTTTCCACATCTGCACATCCTGGCCCGCGCTCGCGGGCGCGTCGAGGCGCATGAGCTGCTGCAGGCCGGCGTGACGCAGTTTTCTCGTGAGACTTTCTCCAGCGCGCTGGAGCTGGGGCGTAAAGCGCTCATCACCCTCGGGATGCATCCTCACCAGGCCCAGCGCGCGCAGCTGCACTTCCGACGCCTCGATATGCGAATGCTGCGTGAGTTAATGCCGGTGCATACTGATACGGTACAGATATCACGCGTGCGGGAAGCCCGGCGCGAACTGGAAGAGATTTTTCAGCGCGAAATGCAGAAAGAGAGCCGGCAGCTGGACGGCTGGGACGAGTTTGAATAAAGGTAAATCATATGGCAGTACGTAAACGTTTTATTGCCGGGGCGAAATGTCCGGCGTGCCAGACGCAGGATTCACTGGCGATGTGGCGTGAGAATAATGTCGATGTTGTTGAATGCGTTAAGTGCGGTCATCAGATGCGTGAGGCGGATAAAGAGGCCCGTGAGCATGTACGCAAAGAGGAGCAGGTGATTGGCATTTTTCATCCCGACTAGCGTTATCCGTCGGCTTTTTTTAAGCTAAAGGGTACACGGCAGCAGAATTCCGCTACAATCTGCGCCACTATTCTTCCCATCTCAGGAGATATCATGAAAGTAGCAAAAGACCTGGTGGTCAGCCTGGCCTATCAGGTACGTACAGAAGACGGTGTGTTGGTTGATGAGTCTCCGGTAAGCGCGCCGCTGGATTACCTGCACGGTCACGGCTCCCTGATTTCCGGCCTGGAAAACGCGCTGGATGGCCACGAAGTGGGCGACAAATTTGACGTAGCCGTTGGCGCTAACGACGCTTACGGTCAGTATGACGAAAACCTGGTGCAGCGTGTACCGAAAGACGTCTTCATGGGCGTTGATGAACTGCAGGTTGGCATGCGCTTCCTGGCGGAAACCGATCAGGGTCCGGTACCCGTAGAGATTACTGAAGTTGAAGACGACCACGTTGTGGTTGATGGCAACCACATGCTGGCAGGCCAGAACCTGAAGTTCAATGTGGAAGTTGTCGCCATCCGCGAAGCGACCGCTGAAGAGCTGGAGCACGGTCACGTGCACGGCGCGCATGGTCATGATCACGACCACGATCATGGTCACGATGGCTGCTGCGGCGGTCACGGTCACGACCACGATCATGGCCACGACCATGGTAAAGGCGGCTGCGGCGGCCACGGTGGCTGCGGTTGCCACTAATCTTCGCGCTTTGGCACGAAGACAACAAAAAAGCGGGGAGACCCGCTTTTTTTACGCCTCAATAATGCGGCGGCGGCGTCTCTTCGGCCTGGGAGGCGATATGGGAGGGTTGGGTCGCCTTCAGCTTCTCGATCATCAGACGCATATGCTCGCGCATCTTCGCCATCTCAATCTCGTGGGCGGTCACGGTTTTATTGAGGTCTTCGATGGTGATTTCCTGAAACGCCAGCCGGCTTTCCAGCTCCGCAAGGCGCGTTTCTAATGTGCTATCGTGCATGGGTAACCTCTTTAGTCTGATCCTGCGGGCGGATTCTACTTAAGTTTCCCCCGGCGCGCAGCATCGCTGCGTCCTACAGGAAACTTATTCATACAAAAATAGTCCTAAAAGAGGCGATATTCAGGAACGTCCGTATGTAGATTTTAACGGCGACGTTCTATAGTACGTTTTTTGCTTTTTACGATAACCCTGGGGTGAGAGGCCCCGGCCCTGGAGAAATGGATGAAATCACTGTTTAAAGTAACGCTGCTGGCGACCACAATGGCCGTCGCCCTGAATGCACCGCTGACCTTTGCTGCAGATACCGCGGCGAAAGCAGCCCCGGCGGCTGAGAGTAAATCGGCATTTAAAAATGACGATCAGAAATCGGCCTATGCGCTGGGCGCGTCCCTGGGGCGTTACATGGAAAACTCCCTGAAAGAACAAGAAAAACTCGGCATTAAGCTGGATAAAGCCCAGCTGATCGCCGGCGTACAGGACGCGTTTGCCGATAAGAGCAAACTGTCCGACCAGGAGATCGAACAGACTCTGCAGGCCTTTGAAACGCGCGTGAAGACCGCGGCTCAGCAGAAAATGGAAAAAGACGCCACTGAGAACGAAACCAAAGGTAAAGCTTTCCGTGACAGCTTTGCCAAAGAGAAGGGCGTGAAAACGTCGAAAACTGGCCTGCTGTATAAAGTCGAGAAAGAAGGCACTGGCGATGCGCCGAAAGACAGCGACACCGTGGTGGTTAACTACAAAGGTACGCTGATCGACGGCAAAGAGTTTGATAACTCTTATACCCGCGGCGAGCCGCTCTCTTTCCGTCTCGACGGGGTGATCCCGGGCTGGACTGAAGGCCTGAAGAACATCAAGAAAGGCGGCAAAATCAAGCTGGTCATTCCGCCAGATCTGGCCTACGGCAAAACCGGCGTCCCGGGCATCCCGGCCAACTCTACGCTGGTCTTTGATGTAGAGCTGCTGGATATCAAACCGGCGCCGAAGGCAGATGCTCAGCCGGAAGCCGCTGGCGATGCGAAAGCCGCGGACGCGAAAGCTGACGCTAAGAAGTAATCGGGTTCAGGCCGCCGTCTCGTCAGAGGCGGCGGCTTTTTTATTGAGCGCAGATATAATTAAAACTGGAAAGATCCTCAGGCGCTGTATTACTTTAGATAGCTTAATAATGATGATGAGCCTGCCCTGACAATAACGACAGGCTCCTGAAAAGGAGTGCTTTTTTTCATGTCCAGGTCGCTTTTAACCAACGAAACCAGCGAGCTTGACCTGCTGGATCAACGTCCCTTTGACCAGACCGATTTCGATATTCTTAAATCTTATGAAGCGGTGGTGGACGGGTTGGCGATGCTCATCGGTTCGCACTGTGAAATCGTGCTGCATTCTTTGCAGGATCTGAAATGCTCTGCCATCCGTATCGCCAATGGTGAACATACCGGCCGCCAAATCGGTTCACCGATTACCGATCTTGCGCTGCGCATGCTGCACGATATGACGGGCGCCGATAGCAGCGTTTCCAAATGCTACTTTACCCGCGCCAAAAGCGGCGTCCTGATGAAGTCGGTGACGATTGCCATCCGCAACCGCGATCACCGGGTGATTGGTCTGCTGTGCATCAATATGAATCTGGATGTGCCTTTTTCCCAGATCATGAGCACCTTTATTCCGCCAGAAACGCCCGAGGTTAACTCGCCGGTGAACTTTGCTTCCTCGGTTGACGATCTGGTCGCCCAGACTCTGGAATTCACCATCGAAGAGGTGAATGCCGATCGCAGCGTGTCCAACAATGCTAAAAACCGTCAAATCGTGCTGAATCTCTACGAGAAAGGGATCTTCGATATTAAAGACGCCATTAACCAGGTGGCCGATCGTCTGAACATCTCCAAGCACACCGTCTACCTCTATATTCGCCAGTTCAAAAGCGGCGATTTCCAGGGGCTGGATAAGTAATGCGTTTTGCCCTCACGGTGACCGGCCCTGCCTATGGCACGCAGCAGGCGAGCAGCGCCTGGCAGTTTGCGCAGGCCGTGCTGCAGGAAGGCCATGAGCTGGCGTGCGTTTTTTTCTATCGCGAAGGCGTGCTTAACGCTAACCAGCTGACGGCGCCCGCCAGCGATGAGTTCGATCTGGTGCGCGGGTGGCAATCCCTCCACGATGAGCACGGCGTCGCGCTGCATATCTGCGTGGCGGCCGCCCTGCGTCGTGGCGTAACGGACGAGCGCGAAGCGCAACAGCTCGCTCTGCCTGGCCATAATCTGCAGCCGGGTTTTACGTTGAGCGGACTTGGCGCGCTGGCGGAAGCGGCGCTTACTTGCGATCGGATGGTACAGTTTTGATGAAACGTGTGGCTTTCGTTTTTTCCTCCGCGCCGCACGGCAGCGCCGCCGGCAGGGAAGGCCTCGACGCCTTATTAGCCACCTCCGCCCTCACCGACGAGATTGGCGTATTTTTCGTGGGCGACGGCGTGTTTCAGCTGTTGCCCGCCCAGCGGCCTGGCGCTGTGCTGGCCCGCGATTACATCGCCACTTTTAAACTGCTGTCGCTATATGATATCGACCAGTGCTGGCTGTGTGCCGAGTCGGCGCGAGAGCGCGGCCTGGACCCCGCGACCCCGTGGGTGGTGGATGTCGAATGCCTGGCGCCGGATGCCCTGCGCGCCCGTCTGCATGAATTTGATGTGATTTTGCGTTTCTGAGGCCCCCATGCTCCATACGCTCAGTGTTTCTCCCTGGCATGCCGATATCGCAGCAATGCTTCGCTTGATGGAGCAGGGTGACGATCTGTTACTGCTGTCTGATGGCGTCGCGGCGGTTATCGCCGGCGGTCGCTTCCTTGAGATCCTGCAATCCGCCCCCATAACCCTTTACGTGCTGCAAGACGACGTTGACGCCCGCGGGCTAACTGGTCAAATTGCGGACAGTGTCGGCAGGGTTAGCTATACTGATTTCGTCAGACTCACAGTCAAACATGCCGGTCAGTTGGCCTGGTGATGGCGGGATCGTTGTATATTTCTTGACACCTTTTCGGCACCGCCCTAAAATTCTGCGTCCTCATAATATATGAGGCGATTTATTACGTGTTTACGAAGCAAAAGCTAAAACCAGGAGCTATTTAATGGCAACAATTAACCAGCTGGTACGCAAACCACGCGCGCGCAAAGTTGCAAAGAGCAACGTGCCAGCGCTGGAAGCCTGCCCGCAGAAACGTGGCGTATGTACTCGCGTATATACCACCACTCCTAAGAAACCGAACTCCGCACTGCGTAAAGTTTGCCGTGTGCGTCTGACTAACGGTTTCGAAGTCACCTCCTACATCGGTGGTGAAGGTCACAACCTGCAGGAGCACTCCGTGATCCTGATCCGTGGCGGTCGTGTTAAAGACCTTCCGGGTGTTCGTTACCACACCGTTCGTGGTGCGCTTGACTGCTCCGGCGTTAAAGACCGTAAGCAGGCTCGCTCCAAGTACGGCGTGAAGCGTCCTAAGGCTTAATGGTTCTCCGTTAAGTAAGGCCAAACTGATTTATCTTAATGTCATACTAAACTCTTAGAGTTTTGGACAATCCTGAATTAACAACGGAGTATTTCCATGCCACGTCGTCGCGTCATTGGTCAGCGTAAAATTCTGCCGGATCCGAAGTTCGGATCAGAACTGCTGGCTAAATTTGTCAATATCCTGATGGTAGATGGTAAAAAATCTACTGCAGAAACTATCGTATACAGCGCGCTGGAGACCCTGGCTCAGCGTTCTGGTAAATCTGAACTGGAAGCCTTCGAAGTTGCGCTCGAAAACGTGCGCCCGACTGTCGAAGTTAAGTCCCGCCGCGTAGGTGGTTCTACTTATCAGGTTCCAGTTGAAGTTCGTCCGGTCCGTCGTAATGCCCTGGCAATGCGTTGGATCGTTGAAGCTGCTCGTAAACGCGGTGATAAATCCATGGCTCTGCGCCTGGCGAACGAACTCACTGATGCTGCAGACAACAAAGGTACTGCAGTTAAGAAACGTGAAGACGTTCACCGTATGGCCGAAGCCAACAAGGCGTTCGCTCACTACCGTTGGTAATCCCTTCGGAGTCATAGTCACCAGGCGGGCGCTTCAGATGAGTCGCCCGCTCTGGATAACTTAACTGAACGCCTAAAGAAATAAACGAGGAATCAAATGGCTCGTACAACACCCATCGCACGCTACCGTAACATCGGTATCAGTGCGCACATCGACGCCGGTAAAACCACTACTACCGAACGTATTCTGTTCTACACCGGTGTAAACCACAAAATCGGTGAAGTTCATGACGGCGCCGCTACCATGGACTGGATGGAGCAGGAGCAGGAACGTGGTATCACCATCACTTCCGCTGCGACTACTGCATTCTGGTCTGGTATGGCTAAGCAGTATGAACCGCACCGTGTAAACATCATCGACACCCCGGGGCACGTTGACTTCACTATCGAAGTAGAACGTTCCATGCGTGTTCTTGATGGTGCGGTAATGGTTTACTGCGCAGTTGGTGGTGTTCAGCCGCAGTCTGAAACCGTATGGCGTCAGGCAAACAAATATAAAGTTCCGCGCATCGCGTTCGTTAACAAAATGGACCGCATGGGCGCTAACTTCCTGAAAGTTGTTGGTCAGATCAAAACCCGTCTGGGCGCGAACCCGGTTCCGCTGCAGCTGGCAATTGGTGCTGAAGAAGGTTTCACCGGCGTTGTTGACCTGGTGAAAATGAAAGCCATCAACTGGAACGATGCAGACCAGGGCGTAACCTTCGAATACGAAGATATCCCGGCTGACATGCAGGATCTGGCTGACGAATGGCACCAGAACCTGATCGAGTCCGCAGCTGAAGCTTCTGAAGAGCTGATGGAAAAATACCTGGGTGGTGAAGAACTGACTGAAGAAGAGATCAAAAAAGCTCTGCGTCAGCGCGTTCTGAACAACGAAATCATCCTGGTAACCTGTGGTTCTGCGTTCAAGAACAAAGGTGTTCAGGCGATGCTGGATGCGGTAATTGACTACCTGCCATCCCCTGTTGACGTTCCGGCGATCAACGGCATCCTGGACGACGGTAAAGATACTCCGGCTGAGCGTCACGCAAGCGACGACGAGCCGTTCTCTGCACTGGCGTTCAAAATCGCTACTGACCCGTTCGTGGGCAACCTGACCTTCTTCCGCGTGTACTCCGGTGTGGTTAACTCTGGTGATACCGTACTGAACTCCGTGAAAGCTGCACGTGAGCGTTTCGGTCGTATCGTACAGATGCACGCTAACAAACGTGAAGAGATCAAAGAAGTTCGCGCAGGCGACATCGCTGCTGCAATCGGTCTGAAAGACGTAACTACTGGTGACACCCTGTGTAACCCGGATGCGCCGATCATTCTGGAGCGTATGGAATTCCCTGAGCCGGTAATCTCCATCGCCGTTGAGCCGAAAACCAAAGCTGACCAGGAAAAAATGGGTCTGGCTCTGGGTCGTCTGGCTAAAGAAGACCCGTCTTTCCGCGTATGGACTGACGAAGAGTCTAACCAGACCATTATCGCCGGTATGGGTGAGCTGCACCTCGACATCATCGTTGACCGTATGAAGCGTGAATTCAACGTTGAAGCGAACGTCGGTAAACCTCAGGTTGCTTACCGTGAAGCAATTCGCGCGAAAGTTACCGATATCGAAGGTAAACACGCCAAGCAGTCTGGTGGTCGTGGTCAGTACGGTCACGTTGTGATCGACATGTACCCGCTGGAGCCGGGCTCTAACCCGAAAGGTTACGAGTTCATCAACGACATCAAAGGTGGTGTAATTCCTGGCGAATACATCCCGGCCGTTGATAAAGGCATCCAGGAACAGCTGAAAGCTGGTCCGCTGGCAGGTTACCCGGTAGTTGATATGGGTATCCGTCTGCACTTCGGTTCTTACCACGACGTTGACTCCTCTGAGCTGGCGTTTAAACTGGCTGCGTCTATTGCCTTTAAAGAAGGCTTTAAGAAAGCAAAACCAGTTCTGCTTGAGCCGATCATGAAGGTTGAAGTAGAAACTCCGGAAGAGAACACTGGTGACGTTATCGGTGACTTGAGCCGTCGTCGCGGTATGCTGCGCGGTCAGGAATCCGAAGTAACCGGCGTTAAGATCCACGCTGAAGTACCGCTGTCCGAAATGTTCGGTTATGCAACTCAGCTGCGTTCTCTGACCAAAGGTCGTGCATCATACACCATGGAATTCCTGAAGTATGATGATGCGCCGAACAACGTTGCTCAGGCCGTTATTGAAGCCCGTGGTAAATAATCCACAGGATTAAAACCTAAGTCCCGTGCTCTCTCCGAAGGGGAGAGCACTATAGTAAGGAATATAGCCGTGTCTAAAGAAAAATTTGAACGTACAAAACCGCACGTCAACGTTGGTACTATCGGCCACGTTGACCATGGTAAAACTACCCTGACTGCTGCCATCACTACCGTTCTGGCTAAAACCTACGGTGGTTCCGCTCGCGCATTCGACCAGATCGATAACGCGCCGGAAGAAAAAGCTCGTGGTATCACCATCAACACCTCTCACGTTGAATATGACACCCCGACTCGCCACTACGCGCACGTAGACTGCCCGGGCCACGCCGACTATGTTAAAAACATGATCACCGGTGCTGCGCAGATGGACGGCGCGATCCTGGTTGTTGCTGCGACTGACGGCCCGATGCCGCAGACTCGTGAGCACATCCTGCTGGGTCGTCAGGTAGGCGTTCCGTACATCATCGTGTTCCTGAACAAATGCGACATGGTTGATGACGAAGAGCTGCTGGAACTGGTTGAGATGGAAGTTCGTGAACTGCTGTCTCAGTACGATTTCCCGGGCGACGACACTCCGATCGTTCGTGGTTCTGCTCTGAAAGCGCTGGAAGGCGACGCAGAGTGGGAAGCGAAAATCATCGAACTGGCTG